>JAITBE010000063.1 GCA_031283755.1 Spirochaetaceae bacterium | reverse complement strand
CGGAACTGAAAAGCAAGGTGATGGCCCTGGCAGCAAACTGGCCCCCGTATAGAAACCGCCGGGCCGCCTTCGTGCAGGCCTGGGCCATCGTCAAAGCCGGATGCCCGCGGGAACCCGGCTCGTCCGCCTACGGACGCTGCCGCGCGCCTCCTGCGCGCTAATCCTCCCGAAGGTCGGCGCGTCCTTCGGTTCAAGTCCCCCCCCATAAAACGAAAAACCCCGCATTCGCGGGGTCTTCTTTGCCCGGGGGGGGACTTGAACCCCCAAGCCCTTGCGAGCACTAGTACCTGAAACTAGCGTGTCTGCCAATTTCACCACCCGGGCAGGTTCAGATACTATAGAATATTCTAAAACAAAAAGTCAACCCTTTTAGGCAATAGCCGTTTCCAGGGCGACCTCCATCATCCGGTTAAAGGTAGTTTGCCGTTCCCCGGCGCTGGTTGTCTCGTGGGTAACAAGACTATCCGAAATAGTCAGTATCGTCAGGGCTTCCCGGCCGTATTTTGCCGCCAGGGTGTAAAGCTCGGCCGTCTCCATTTCCCGGGCCAGGACGCCGAATTTGGCCCAAAGTTTCCATTCATCGGGATCTTCGGTGTAGAACATATCGGAACAAACCACATTACCTACCTTAGGCTGCCACCCCTTGGAAATCGCGATGTCATAGGCGGTTTTAAGCAAAAAAAAGTTCGCCGTAGGGGCAAAATTCTTCCCCTTAAATCGAATGGCGTTGGCCCCGGAATCGGTGGAAGCCGCCATGGCGAGTACCAAATCCCGGACTTTTACCTGGTCCAGAAGCGCCCCGGCCGTCCCTATCCGAATCGCCCGTTTAACCCCGTAATCCCTAAATAATTCGTTAAGATATATGGAAATTGAAGGAATTCCCATCCCCGTCCCCTGGACCGAGACCCGTTTTCCCTTATAAATACCGGTATATCCCAGGATATTCCGGACGCCGGTGTATAAATGGGGATTTTCCATAAAGTTTTCCGCGATAAATTTGGCCCGCAGAGGATCGCCGGGCAATAAAATAACCTCCGCAATCTCCCCCTCCTGAGCCGCAATATGAATAGACATATTCACCCCCTTTATAATATAAATCCCAAAACCAGATAGATTTTGGAGTTACCTATGAAAAAGCGGATAAAAGCCCACTTTCCGTAGAATTGTCAGGAAACCTTAGTTTTAACCAAATTCCGTTAAAAATACCGCAATTTCACAGCGAACCAACAACGCATGGACGGGAATTTGCTGGACTGGTGAGCGAACCGGGTATCGAACCAACTCATCTTAGTTAAAATTCTATAAATGTATAAGTCCCCGGCGAATGATAAAACCGGTTGTTCTGCCGCCGGTTTGCGGCTTTTCAGGCTGAATTTTTCAGGCTAAAACCTTACAAAATTGTCCTTTTCAAAGCATCGGCCCCAAAACCTGATGTTTGGCGTCCTGTGTCCTGAATTTTTATTCTATTTCCCCTTGACACAATTTGGTTATTCTGTTATGTTCCTATAACGTTATAAAATGTAGTTTTTATGCCCTTGTAGCTCAGTCGGTAGAGCACATCCATGGTAAGGATGCGGTCAGCGGTTCGATTCCGCTTGAGGGCTATGGAAAAAAACGGATTTATCGACGGACCTAGAGGAAGCGAATTTGAACCGGAAGGGGATGGATTATGGCGAGTAAAAAAACGGCGGTGGAACTCATCGCCCTCCAATGCACTGAATGTAAACGGAAAAATTACACTACCCAAAAAAACCGGCGGAATATGCAGGAAAAGCTGGAGCTTAATAAATACTGCCCCTTTGACCGGAAGCATACCCTGCATAAGGAGACGAAGATCAAATAGTGTTTTTTAGGCCAGTAGCTCTAATGGTAGAGCGTCGGTCTCCAAAACCGAATGTTGTGGGTTCGAGTCCTACCTGGCCTGGGAGAAAGTTGTTTTTTTTGAAGGAAAAGCCAGGTAGGACTCGAAGGGTTTGACCCGCCGACCCAAGGGAGGAAAAGAGCGCATGGATGCGCTCGTCAGGGTCAAACCCCGGCCCGGAAGCCCGAGACACGAGGTCGAGGGCTGAAGGGGAGTCCTACCTGGCCTGGGAGCGAGTTATGATCAGGAGATGGGGTTAACCTGGTTTTTAATACCTGAGTGTATGGCGCCAGTCCCAAAACACGGGTAGGTGTGGGGATTGACCATGGAAAAAGCGGCTAAAGTCTGTTTTTTCCTCCAAATTCAAGGCGGCACTCCAAAATTGCGGTTTTGGGGCTGTGTCCATAAAGAGGGTAAAATGAACAAATTGGTTCAATTTATAAAGGAATCTTACGCGGAACTTCATAAAGTAGTGTGGCCCAGCAGGGATGATGTGGTCGGTTCCGTAAAGGTCGTTATTGTCTCTACCATAATTTTTGCAGCCGTATTGGGCTTGGTGGATGTGTTGCTTCTCTTGGGCGTACAGGCTATATTTTAATAAGGAAAAAAATGGCGACGGGCTGGTATGTTCTCCACACCTATTCGGGATACGAGAATAAAATAGAAAAAACCATCCGCATCATGCTCGACTCGGGGGAACTCGAAAAAGAAGTGGTTCGGGATGTAAAGGTCCCTTCTGAAGAAGTGGTGGAGGTTAAGGACGGTAAAAAACGGACCTTGACTAAAAAATTCTTTCCCGGATATATCCTGGTGGAACTGGATCTTCCTGACGCCGGCTGGAAGGCGGCTTGTTCAAAAATTAAAAAGATCCAGGGTGTTACGGGCTTTGTGGGAACCCCGGCGGACAAAAAACCTCAGCCGCTCAGCGGGGACGAGGCCCGGGCGATTCTGCAGAAGTCCGGGGAAATTAAGGGCGAGCGGCCGGCCCGATCCCGTCAGAGCTTTACGGCCGGAGAACAGGTCAAGATCATTGACGGTCCCTTTGAGTCTTTTACCGGTACCATTGAGGAAGTGAATCAGGAGAAAAATAAGCTCAAGGTTATGGTTGGCATTTTTGGCCGAAACACCCCGGTGGAGGTGGATCTCCTCCAGGTGGAAAAATTGTAATTTAGTTAAGAGGGAGAAGTTGGAAGCGAGGAGTCATTCCTTCCCGCTAATTTCTCACTTTATATAAGTAGGAGGGGGCCAAGGCCCCCGTTAGTCCGGCAGCGGCCGGGCATACTACGAAGGAGTATACGAATGGCAAAAAAAAAGATAACCGCCATGATCAAGCTCCAGTGTCCCGCGGGCAAGGCCACTCCGGCCCCGCCGGTGGGACCGGCGCTTGGTCCCCATGGCGTCAGCGCTCCGCAATTCGTCCAGCAGTTTAATGACCGGACGAAATCCATGGAGCAGGGGCTCATTATACCGGTGGTTATCACCGTGTACGCGGATAAATCCTTTACGTTTATCCTCAAAACCCCGCCGGCGGCGGTTTTGATCAAAAAAGCCATTGGCATTGAAAAGGGATCCGGCGAATCCCACAAAACCAAGGTCGGTAAGATTCCCCGGGCAAAACTTGAGGAAATCGCGAAATTAAAGATGCCTGATCTTTCGGCCAATGATGTTGAAGGGGCCATGAAGATCATCGCCGGAACCGCCCGGTCCATGGGTGTAGAGGTGGAAAAATGAAACGTGGAAAAAAATACCTCGAAAACCTAAAAAAATACGATCCGGCCCTTTCATACGATGTAAAACCCGCGTTGGATTTGATTAAAACCTTCGCGCCCGCAAAATTTGATGAAACCCTGGACCTTTCGGTAAAACTCAACCTGAAAAAGAGCCAATCCGTCCGGGATACCGTGGTGCTTCCCCATCAGTTTCGGGCGGAAAAGCGGGTTTTGGTGTTCTGTAAAGCGGAAAAAGAGAAGGAAGCCCAAGACGCGGGGGCTACTTATGTGGGCGCCGAGGATCTTATCGAGAAGATCCGGGGGGGATGGCTTGATTTTGATGTGGCGGTAGCCACCCCGGACATGATGAAAGATGTGGGTAAACTCGGTATGGTCCTGGGCCGCCGGGGGCTTATGCCGAACCCCAAAACCGGGACGGTTACCTTTGACCTCAAGGGGGCCCTTTCGGAACTCAAAAAAGGCCGGGTGGAATTCCGGGCCGATAAGACCGGGGTGGTACACCTCGCCGTGGGAAAAGTTTCCATGGATAGTGAAAAGGTCGCGGAAAATATCCGAACCGTGGTTACCGAAATTAAGCGGAAAAAGCCCGTTGACGCAAAGGGTGATTTTATCCAAACCGTTTCAGTGGCCTCCACCATGGGACCCGGCGTGTGGGTCTCCATCAAGGATGAAGAGTAGCCCGGCCCGGCCGGTACGTAATGTCAAGGAGTTAAACCATGGCGATAGTCGCTAAAAAAATACAGGATATTAAGGTCACATCTATCAATGAATTAAAAGAGGCCTTTGGTACGACCAAAGATTTTATCTTTGCCGATTACCGGGGGCTTACGGTAGAGCAGATTACCA
Source organism: Spirochaetaceae bacterium (assembly GCA_031283755.1). Taxonomy (GTDB): domain Bacteria; phylum Spirochaetota; class Spirochaetia; order Treponematales; family Breznakiellaceae; genus JAIRMO01. The sequence goes on along the minus strand of JAITBE010000063.1, from coordinate 3,952 downwards.
TCCTAAGGAAGCATCTTCGGGCCAAAGAAGCCCAATTTAAGGTGGTAAAAAACAATTTTGCCCGGATCGCCTTTGAACAGTTGTCCGCCCCGGATGTGGCAAGTTACCTTGCCGGGCCCACGGCGGTGACGATTGTGCCCAAGGATCCCAATGAGGTTGCTAAGATCCTCCTTGAATTTGCCAGGGAAACCCCGGCGCTTCATGTCAAGGGCGGATTAATGGGGGATACGATATACGATGCCCGGCAGATTGAGGCCTTTTCCAAACTCCCCGGCAGGCTGGAACTTATCGCCATGCTTATGTCGGTGATGAACGGCCCCGCCCGGAACCTCGCCGCGGCCCTGAACGACATCAATGCCCGGCTGGTCCGCACCATTAAGGCCGTGGGAGATAAAAAGGCCGGTTGAGCCGGACGCAAAACCGGTTGGTAAAAAAGACCTTCAGGCTTCGGGGAACCGTTGGTTCCATGCTGCCGTTCCTGTCGGTTGGATATATCCGGGCTTGTCCCGGAAGCATCCCGGAGGATGCGTTGTGCCCGTATGGGCGCATATTTTAAGGTATTTTATTGAGGAGAAGATAATATGGCAGCCCTTACTACTGATCAGATTATTGAAGCGATTTCGTCCATGACTGTTTTGGAAGTTTCCGAATTGGTTAAAGCCATGGAAGAAAAATTCGGTGTTTCCGCCGCTGCTCCCGTAGCTGTGGCCGCGGCCGGCGCCGCTCCAGCCGCCGCGGAAGCCGTGGAGGAGAAGACGGAATTCAATGTCATTCTTAAGGCCTTTGACGACTCCAAAAAAATCGCGGTTATCAAAGAGGTCCGGGCGGTTACCGGACTTGGCCTCAAGGAGGCAAAAGATCTTGTTGAAGGCGCTCCCAAGCCCCTCAAAGAGAATGTCTCCAAGGACGAGGCCGCGAAAATTAAGGACCAGGTCACTGCTGCCGGCGGTACGGTTGAAATTCAGTAGACGAGACAGAAAACAATTCTTTTTTTCTCTTAAATCAGGGATGAGACAGAGGATGATCCCCCGTTTTGGTATATTCAAAGCGGGGGTATATTGTCTCTGCGTCCGGGGCTCCCGGTGTTTAGCCGGGGCCTTTTTGTCGTTTTGGGGCCAAAGTATGCGGGCTGCCGGAACAGGGGGTAAGGTATGGTAAAGGAAAAAACAATAACCAAAAGAACCTATGTGGGGAAGGATATTCAGGATGTGATGGAGCTTCCGGATTTGATAGATATTCAGCTCTGTTCCTATGAGCGTTTCCTTCAGCGGGAATGTTTGCGGAATCGTCAAGACCTGGAAATCCAGGGACTGGAAGAAGTTTTCAGAACCACTTTCCCCATCGAAAGCCCCGCCGGCGACATGGTGTTGGAATACGAATATTACACCCTGGACGAGGACGGCATCAAATTCTCCGAACAGGATTGTAAACAGAAGGGGCTTACCTACGCCATGCCCCTTAAAGCGCGGATTAATCTGATCTTCCAGCAAACCGGTGAGATCCGCCAGAAGGATATCTACATGGGGGATATCCCCATTATGACTGAACGGGGTACCTTCATTATAAACGGGGCCGAACGGGTGGTGGTCTCCCAGATCCACCGCTCGCCGGGGGTTATCTTTAGCCACGAAAAGGGAATTTATTCTTCCCGGATCATCCCTTACCGGGGCTCTTGGCTGGAATTTGAAATCGACCAGAAACGGGAGCTGATCTATGCCAAGATCGACCGGAAAAAACGTATTCTGGGGACTATTTTTCTTCGGGCTTTGGGATATGAAAGCCGGGAAGCGATTATTCGGGCCTTTTATACCGTGGAAACCCTGGAGGTAAAGGATGACCGGGAGACCAGGGAACAGTTTTCCGGCATGGTCCTTGCCGCGGCGGTGTGGGTTGATGAAACCGGTGATGATGCCGGCGGGGAGGCCCGTGCCGGAGGCAAGAAAAAACTCTACCGGGTCGGTGAAAAACTGCACCCCCACAATGTGGATGAACTCCTGGCAAACGGCGTAAGTTCCGTGGAGGTTATCAACTTTGAAGCCCCGGACTCCCTCAATTCCCCCATGCTCCTCAACTGTTTCGAGCGGGAGGAGATCAAATTCCTCAAGGAAGATCCCAGCCGGGATGAACCTTCCAAGGAAGACGCCCTTTCCGCGGTCTATTCGGTCCTCATGCCCGGGGAATCCATCACCATCGACGCCGCCGAAAAGGACCTTTTGGGGATGTTTTTTACCGCCCGGCGTTACGACCTGGGCAAGGTGGGACGCTATAAACTCAACAAAAAATTCGACTTTAAACCCCCGCTGGATGAATTCACCCTGACCAAACAGGATATCATCGCCACCATGAAATTCCTTATCAAGGTTTACGTGGGGGATGAAAATATCGACGACATCGATCACCTGGGGAACCGGCGGGTCCGGTCCGTGGGGGAATTAATGGCTAATGCCCTCAAAACCGCCTTTAGCCGGATGGAACGGATCGCCAAGGAACGGATGAGCCTTAAGGAGACCGATACCATTAAACCCCAGGATTTGATTTCCATTAAACCCGTGGTGGCGGCAATTAAGGAATTTTTTGGATCCAGCCAGCTTTCCCAGTTTATGGATCAGGTAAACCCCCTGGCGGAGCTGACCCACAAGCGCCGGCTCAACGCCCTGGGGCCCGGGGGACTTTCCCGGGACCGGGCGGGGTTTGAGGTCCGGGACGTGCATTATACCCACTACGGCCGGATGTGCCCCATTGAAACCCCGGAAGGTCCCAATATCGGTCTTATCGTGTCTTTAGCAAACTACACCAGGGTAAATGAATACGGTTTCCTGGAAACTCCCTACCGCAAGGTAACCAAGGGAATGGCTACCAAGGACATTGAGTACCTTTCCGCCATGGATGAGGACCGGTATTTCATAGCCCAGGCATCGGCGAAACTGAAAAACAACGGTTCCTTTGCGGACGACCAGATTTCCTGCCGCCGCCAGGGGGATTATACCACCCGGGGGCCTGAGGACATTCAGTACATGGATGTTTCCCCCAAGCAGATCATTTCGGTTTCCGCTTCCCTCATTCCCTTTCTGGAACACGATGACGCCAACCGGGCCCTGATGGGCTCCAATATGCAGCGCCAGGCGGTTCCCCTGGTGTTCCCCGAGCCGCCCCGGGTCGGAACCGGCATGGAGGGGAAATGCGCCTATGATTCGGGGGTATTGGTCAAAGCCCGCAGGAGCGGTACGGTGGCCCGGGTGACTTCCCAGGAGATCATTATTAAACCCGCCGAAGGGGGAAAGGCCAATGTCGCTACCAATGCCGAGGGGCTGGACGTGTATCCGCTGATCAAATATCAGCGGACCAATCAGGATACCTGTTACAACCAGCGGCCCCTGGTAAAGTTCGGGGAGAAGATCGTGGCCGGCCAGGTTATTGCCGACGGACCGGCCACCCGGAACGGGGAATTGGCCCTGGGCCGGAATATCCTCGTGGGTTTTATGCCCTGGAACGGGTACAACTATGAAGATTCCATTCTCATCTCCCAACGGGTGGTGAAGGATGATATGTTCACTTCCATCCATATAAAAGAGTTTATCACCGAGGTCCGGGAGACCAAGTTGGGGCCGGAAAAGATAACCCGGGATATTCCCAACACCTCTGAAAAAAGTCTGGATAATCTGGACGCCGAGGGGATCATCCGGGTGGGGGCCAAGGTCCGCTCCGGGGATATCCTGGTCGGCAAGGTGACCCCCAAAAGCGAAACCGAAACCACCCCGGAATTTAAGCTCCTCAACTCCATTTTCGGGGAAAAGGCCAAGGAGGTTCGGGATTCCAGCCTCCGGGTGCCCCATGGCATTGACGGCACCATCATCGACATCCAGCGGCTTAAACGTACCGAAGGGGACGACCTTAACCCCGGGGTAGACGAAGTGGTAAAGGTCCTCATCGCCACCAAACGGAAGCTGCGGGA
>JAITBE010000309.1 GCA_031283755.1 Spirochaetaceae bacterium | reverse complement strand
AGCTCCATACCTCCGGCGGTTCCATGGTCCTCCTCAATGTAAGAAAAGAGGTGATGGAAGTTTTTGAAGTAACCGGCCTGGACGAGGTTCTTGATATCCGGTAACAGAAACGTTTAGACAGTTCCGGTAATGACCGGTTAAAAGGGGGTAAATCTGATGACGGTGTACAATAAGCGCCGGGAAACGCGGGAAGTTACCATCCGTTTAGCCAAGCCCGAGGATGTGCCGGATATTATTACCCTGATTATCAAACAGCATGGGAATTATTACCCCTATGCGGATCTCTACAGCATGGATTTTGTCCGGCGGGTCATAGAAAACAGGGATATGTACATTGTCGTGGCGGAACTTGCCGGCGGCCTGCTGGCGGGAATGACCGGGGCAAACAGCAAAACCCAATTCGCCGGGACCCTGGAATGGATCATGCTGACCATACGGCCCTCCTGCCGGGGCTTTGGTATGGGGAAGATCCTCATTTCCTTTCTGCAGCAAGCCCTGCCTGCGGAGCAGTATGCGGACATATACGGCCATTGCATGTCCCTGGATACCGCAAGCCAGGGGATCCTGGCCGGCCTTGGACACCATATAACCGGGACCCTTTTGAACTGCTACCGCCTGGATACCCATGCTGAAAATTTTGCCGGTTTGGCGCTCCCCTTTAAGCATAACCTGATAGTTACCTGTCTGCCGGGTAATAAAAAAGACGCCGGTATCCTCTACATCCCCCCGGTTCACGCCGGGTATATCAAGGGGGTTTACGAGTCCCTGGGGACGGCCTATACCTTCCGGGAACCGGAGCGGGCGGAACCCGGGGGAGCGCCGTCGGATTGTACCGTTACCCCAATGGAAGAACACCAATACTGCGAACTCCGGACAGAGGAGATCGGCTCTGATTTTGAAAAGACCCTGGATGATGTCCTGAAACAGTACGGCGCCCGGGAGGGACAGAGTTTTAACGCCTTTATCAACCTCAATGATCCCGCCGCTCCCTGGGCATACCGCCTTTTGGAAGACCGGGGCTTTTCTTTTGCCGGGATTCATGCCCTGTCGGGCCCCCGGGAGTATATGATGCTGCATTATTCCCCCGCCATACCGGTTCCCTTTGACCGGATCATGGTGCTGCCCGGCTTTGCCGGGGAATTTGCCTATATCCGGGAACAGTATGAGAGGAGGAAGCGGTAGATGTCCATCAAGGGCAAGGTTTTAATCGTCATCCTGTCCACGTCCCTGGGGTCTCTCCTGTTGTTGAGCCTTGCCGTCTTGGTGAGTATTTTTAATATCCGGGGGACGACCCTTTCCTATAGCGATAACCTGGGTGAAGTGGCGGCCCGGGAAAGTCAAAAGTCCCTGGAAACCCAACTACAGCAGCAAATGATAAATTTCGCCCGGGACAAAGCGTCCCTGGTGAATGAAAAGTTCCGTATCATGGAAAATCAAACCCTCATGGTGGCGGAGATTGCCAGTCATATCTATACGTATAAGGAACGGTACCGGCCTAAACCCATAGATTATTTGCAGCCCGGGCAAGAGGGGTCCATGATTCCCTATTTGATGACCGCGCCCGGGGTGTCCTTCTCCGCCATCAGGGAGGAAGCTGCCCTGGCGGCCAATGTTACCGATATTCTGCGGCAGGTGGTGGTGGTGGATATCGGTCTCACCGAAAGTTATATAGGCGGAGAGACCGGCTATACCATCGTGGCGGGTAAGAATTCTTTCGCGGTAAACGAGACCAATTTTGACGTTAGAAACCGCAGTTGGTATAGCGGGGCCAGGGAAAATGACGGCCTCTTTTGGAGCGATGTTTTTACCGACGCCCTGGGCCGGGGGGCCGGTATCTCCTGCGCCATGCCCTTTTACGATTCCTCCTCGGGAACGAAGATTTTAAAGGGGGTAGCCGGCAGCGGCGCCCTTTTAACCGAGGTGGATCAGATTATCAATTCAAGTACCATCGGCCGGACCGGTTACGGCTTCCTGCTTGATGATAGGGGGCGGGTGATTATCAGCCCCCGGGAAAGGGCGCTCCACGACAGAGATCCCAACAGGACCATAGGCGAAGATTATTTGCACAGCGATAATCCGGAACTGCGGGAGCTTGCGGAGCGGATGATCAACAGGCGGGAAGGCATCATGGAGCTGCAAATTGCCGGGGAGGATATGTTTGTCGCCTATAGTCCCCTAAAGGTGATCGATTTCAGCATGGGAATGGCGATGAGCGTCGAGGAAGTTACCGCGCCGAGCCGGACCATACGGCAGAAAATTATCGGCCTCACCGGGGAAGTGGTGGCGAGGATCAATCAAAGTTTTTTGATAATCCTCCTCATCATAGCCGGCGTGATTATCCTGGCCGTGGGTATTGCCCTTTCCGTTGCCCTCCGTTTATCCCGAAGCCTCACCGACCCAATCGTAAATCTCTGTAAGGGGGCGGAAATTATCGGCGCCGGCGACTTGAATTACCAGCTTGAGGTGAACTCCCAGGATGAGATTGGGACCCTGGCGGGAACCTTCAATCAGATGATCCGGGACATCAAAACGATCAACGGCGAAAAGGAACGGATCAACGGCGAATTAACCGCCGCGGCGGACATTCAGAACAGTATGCTGCCCCGGATCTTCCCCCGGTTCTCAAAGCGCAGGGAACTGGCCCTGTACGCGAAAATGACGCCGGCGAAAGAGGTAGGCGGGGATTTTTACGACTTTTTTTACCTGGACCGGGAGGAGACCCACATCGCCTGTATTATTGCCGATGTCAGCGGCAAGGGCGTTCCCGCGGCCCTGTTCATGGTGATTGCCAAGACCCTGCTCAAGATCCACCTGCTCAGCTGCATCGATCCCGCGGAGGCCCTGGAAACGGTAAACAAGCTCCTCTGCGAGGACAATCCCCAGGGGATGTTTGTTACGGTCTTTCTCTGTACCTTTGATTTGGGTACCGGAAAAATGACCTATGCCAACGGCGGACATAATCCTCCCCTGCTTTCCCCTTCCGGGGAACCCTATCAATTTATGAAACTCGAAAAAGGGGTGCCCCTGGGTATGTTCGGAGATTCCCGGTACCGGTACTGCGAGATGGACCTCCAAATCGGAGACCGGCTTTACCTGTATACCGACGGGGTGAATGAAGCGATGAACAACGAGGGGGATCAATTTGGCAACGACCGCTTTCTGGAAAAGGCGAATGTCTTCCGCGATTTGCCGGCTGAGGAATTTGACGGGGCCATCCGGCGGGAGCTTGCCCTGTTTACGCAGGGGGCCGAACAGTCCGATGACATCACGACCCTGGTCATAGCCTATGAAGGAAAACACATTGATGGATCACGGACAAACCCCTAAGGTTCCGCCGGTCTTTGACCGGGAAATGACCTTTCCCGCCGCGCTTGATAATCTTGACCGGCTTCTTGCGTGGATAGAAACAGCGTTAGAGGATTATTCCTGCCCCGTAAAAACCGGCATTCAGATTGCGATGGTAGCGGAGGAGATCTTTGTAAACATCGCCGATTACGCCTATCCCGAAAAAAACGGGGAGGTAACGGTGCGGACCGGCAGGGCGGGGGAAGCCTTCGCGGTACAATTTGAGGATGGAGGGGAGTCCTTTGATCCCCTGGATTGGCCGAACCCTAAAACCACGGGTTCCATTGAGGAGCGTAAAATAGGCGGCCTCGGCATATATCTGATAAAAAAAATGACCGACCGCGTTGCCTACCTGCGGCTTAATGACAAAAATCTGCTCACCATCCTGAAAGTCCCCGAGGAAATCCAACCCCTTGTAGACCCTAAAAATACAGATATGCCCTGAATTAAGCCCCAGGGCAAAAGCATTTACTTTTTGATCGTTAAAATTTCCTTGAATTCACCGGAATTTCCAAGAAAAACTAACCACGAAGGACACAAAGGATGAATGAAGCAACCCGTTATTCCTTCCTTCTGCGCCTTTGTGCGCCTTCGTGGTTAAAAATTCTTCAATGTTTTGGCAAATTTCAGCCTCTGAAAAGTAAATGCAGTGGCCCTGCTGACAAGGCGTCGCCGGGGGATGCGGTAATTCTCAGTTTCAACAAAGGATACGAAAAGCCGCGAATCTCGCGAACCACCCGGACGTTTCATTCGAAATTCATGCCCTGTTCGTGTGGTTTGCGGTCAAATTTCTTCTCCGGTTTTAAAAAAGCCATTTTTATTTGCTATTATCAACGCGATCTATTATCCTAAAATAAAGGAGGAAAAACAGAGAATTACCGGAGGAAAAAGTGGATAAAAGCGATCCCCGTTATGAAAATTATTTAAAAATATTACGGGAAGAATTGATCCCCGCCATGGGCTGCACCGAGCCCGTTTCTATTGCGCTTGCGGCGGCCCGCGCCCGCGAGGTCCTGGAGCGTTATCCTGAACGGGTTTTAATAGAAGTCAGCGGAAACATAATAAAAAACGTTAAAAGCGTTGTGGTGCCGAATACCGGCGGGCTTAAAGGCATAAAAGCGGCGGCGGCGGCGGGAATTGTTGCGGGAAAAGCTGAAAAAAAACTTGAGGTCATTGCGGATATTGAAACTGCGCAAAAGAAAGCGCTCAAGGTGTTCCTTGAGAAAACGCCCATGGATGTGAAGATGGCAAAAACCGGCAAGATCTTCGACATCAACATCACGGTGTTTGCGGGATCTTCTCAGGTCAGGGTGCGGATCACCGATACTCACACCAATATTTCGCTTATTGAAAAAGACGGCAAACCCATCTTTGAGCAAAACGGCTCGCAGGAACCTGATGAAACAGACCGGGGCCTGTTAAATATTGCGGGGGCTTTGGATTTTGCGGAAATCGTTGACATAAACGATGTACGCTCCATAATAGAGCGCCAGATTGAGTATAATTCCGCCATTGCCGCAGAGGGGCTCAGCAGCGATTACGGGGCAAATATCGGCAAGGTACTGCTTAAAAACTACGGCACCGGCATTCAGATCCGCGCGAAGGCAATGGCCGCGGCAGGGTCTGACGCCCGTATGAATGGCTGCGAAATGCCGGTCATTATTGTGTCGGGGAGCGGGAACCAGGGCATGGCTACATCCCTGCCGGTTATTGAGTATGCCAAGGAACTTGCCGTTAAGCCGGAGAAGTTGATCCGGGCGCTGGTGCTGGCAAACCTCATTACTATTCACTTAAAGACCGGTATCGGAAGGCTTTCCGCCTACTGCGGAGTGGTAAGCGCCGGCGCGGCGGCTGGCGCGGGCATTGCCTATTTGCATGGCGGCGGCTTGGAAGAAATTTCCCACACCATTGTTAACGCGCTGGCTATCGTGTCGGGAATCGTGTGTGACGGCGCTAAAGCATCCTGCGCGGCAAAAATTGCGGCATCGGTGGAGGCCGGCATTATGGGCTACACTATGTTCAAAAACGGCCAACAGTTCTACGGCGGAGACGGCATTATCGCCCACGGACTTGAAGAAACCATCAAGAATATCAGCTACCTCGGCAAAGAGGGTATGCGAAAAACAGACGAAGAGATCATTCAGCTGATGTTGGAAGAGTAAGCCGCAGTAGCAGCGAAATTGCTTTATTTTCGGGGGAATTTGGGGCTGTCCGAAAGGGTGAGAAAAACCTGTGCGGACGCTTCGTTAACGCGGGGATCTCCGGGAAGCAGCCGGCTTCCTGAACATTCCCAACACTATTATAAAATTTTGCCACAGCGGAGGTTTTGTCCGGAAAATTCCGCTTGCAAAAAGGAGTAAAAAAATGAAAAAATTGTTTCAAAGTCTGCCCTTTCGCCTGATTCTTGCGCTGGCAATCGGCATAGTACTGGGGCTTGCCGCTAATGAAATAGTGATGCAGATTGTGATGACCGTACAAAAAATTCTGAGTCAAGTCATCATGTTTGCCATTCCGCTGGTTATTCTTGGTTTTATAACGCCGTCCATAACCAAGCTGGGAAGCAGCGCGTCAAAAATTTTGGGGGTTGCGCTGGTTATTGCCTACACTTCCACCATTTGCGCCGCTTTTATATCCATGATTGCCGGGTATGGCATTATTCCGCATCTCAATATTGTGTCCAGCGTTGAAGAAAGCCGCGAACTGCCCAAGGTCATCTTCGAGCTTATGATACCGCAGATTATGCCGGTAATGAGCGCCCTGGTTCTGGCCCTTTTTATCGGACTTTCGGCGGTTTGGACAAAATCGAAATTGACCATAGCCCTTCTGGATGAATTTCAGAAAATTGTTGTATCAGTGGTAACGATGGTTATTATTCCCCTTCTGCCCTTTTTTATCGGCTGTACCTTCTGCGGACTCGCATACGAAGGTACCATTACCAAGCAGCTCCCGGTATTCCTTATAGTCATCATTATCGTCATGATAGGCCATTATCTTTGGCTTACCGTCTTGTATACCATTGCAGGTCTTTATTCGGGGAAAAATTCCCTTAAGGTTTTGAAGCACTACGGCCCGGCTTATTTAACCGCGGTCGGTACCATGTCTTCCGCCGCGACCCTGCCGGTGGCATTAAGCTGCGCGAATAAAGCCGCCGAGGAAGGCACCCTCCGCAAGGATATGGCGGCATTCGGCATACCACTGTTTGCCAATATTCACCTTTGCGGCTCGGTTCTTACCGAAACCTTTTTTGTGATGGTTGTTTCCAAGATCCTCTACGGCGTGTTCCCGGTTCCCGGCACCATGATCCTGTTTTGTCTGCTGTTAGGCATCTTCGCTATTGCGGCGCCCGGCGTTCCGGGGGGTACGGTGATGGCGTCCCTCGGCTTGATCGTCAGCGTCCTTGGCTTTGAAGCGAACGGTACCGCCCTGATGCTTACCATCTTTGCCTTACAGGACAGTTTCGGTACCGCCTGTAACGTAACCGGCGACGGCGCCCTCACCCTGATACTGACCGGTTTTGCGGAAAAACACAAATTGAAGGAACAAAATCTGGCGGTGGACCTGTAGGATCGTTCCAATCCGGATCCCCGCGCATGATGGGTTATAACTCACCTTACGCACCGGCGCCTTTTAAAAAAACACCAAGGCGCTGCGTAACGTGAGTTATAAGCAGCGGCCAAGGACTGCCGGATCTGTACCCGGTTGACCGAGGCCCCCGTAACCGGTAGGCTTAATCCATGAACAGTATCGGATTACTGAGCGCCGGGGACCAATCATGGAGCGGAGTTTACCAATGGGGGTTGGAATTCGTGCGGGCTATTCAAACCATAGAAAGCCCGGTTCTGACGGCCCTTATCAAAAACATCACCGTCTTGGGATCCGAGTTGTTTTATGTCCCGGCGGTCCTCCTGGTGTATTGGTGTATAGATGAAAAAAAAGGGTGCCGGTTGGCCCTGCTGATCCTCCTTTCGACCTGGATAAACAGCGCCTTAAAGGTCCTGCTGAAACACCCCCGGCCCTATTTTCTGGATCCTTCGGTGGGTATAAGCACTGCTTCCGGTTACGGCTTTCCCTCGGGCCACGCCCAGTTGTCCCTGGTGTTCTGGGCCGCCGCCCTTCCCGGCCCCTTGAGAAAGAGGAGGGCATGGCTCATCGCCGGCAGTATCACCCTCGCCATGGGCTTTACCCGGCTGTACCTGGGGCTCCACTTTCCCACGGACCTCCTGGGGGGATGGCTCATCGCCCTTGCCATTCTGGGGGTGTATTATTTCCTTTTGCCGTCCCTGGAAAAGCTCCTTGTTGCCGGGGGAATGCGGATGTCGATGATCGCCGCCGCGGCGGTAAGTTTCGGTATGAACGCCCTTTACCCCGGGGATCGGCGTTTTGGGGCGCTTTTTCTGGGGTTTAGCATCGGCTATCTCCTGATGCGTAAACATTTCCCCTTTTCAGCGTCCGCGGATGTCCCGGGGACAATTTTACGGATAAAATCCGGCCTTATATTCCGGGGAATCCGGTTTGTCCTGGGGATGGCCGGAGGGCTGCTGCTATACCAGGGGCTTAAGGTTCTGCTGGGGGACGGTTCCGCCCTTCTCTGGAGGCTCCCCCTTTTAGGCGCGGGGTATTACGAACTGGGCCGTTTCTTCCACTATGGTATCCTGGGTCTTTGGGCTTCCGCCGGCGCCCCCTGGCTTTTCCTCCGCCTTGGCCTGGCCGTTCCCGGCCGAAATTGGGAAAAGGCCTAAAAATTCGCTTTTTTTCACATTTTTTAAAAAATTCGGCCAGATGAGCCGGTTTCAAAACCCGGTTGGTTTAGGCTTTTTCTACATGACATACTATGCCCAAAAAATTTAACCACCAACCATATTCAACCTATGGTCCACGGCCGCACGAGATTCCCGTTGCTACCACTCCCGGGGTATGAACCCTTCCGGTACCGCTATGACCGCGGTTTCCCCGGACTGTTCGATCACGAAAAATCCGCTCTTTATGGCGAAGGGCTTTACCTCTTCGGGGATAAT
>JAITBE010000222.1 GCA_031283755.1 Spirochaetaceae bacterium | reverse complement strand
ACCCGCGATTATACCTGCCGAGGCTTTCCCAAAACCAACCGGGTTTTGGGGAAAGCTCTATTGTCAAATAATTTTTTAACGCGGTGAGCCAGTTCCAAAACAGCTTCAAGTATAAAATATTTTGCACAAAGCGTCTGCTATTTTATATATATTGTGTGCTATATTTTAATTGTTTTATTCGAGAGTCTGGTTTAATACCCCGTCGCAAACCGTGTTTGCGCGCTTGCTCCGGCTCAAATAGCGTAACGCTTGCAAAAGGTTTGGTATTAAGCCCAAGAACCCGCTTACGCGGGGGAGGGTATAATAAACTTCCTATCGAACGAGCCTCCGTTCAAACAAATGCAGCGCCTAAGATACCGCGGAGCTTGCTCCGCGGAGGCTCATCGCGGATTGGTTATTCGGAAGGGGTCTGATACCTACGGATCCTTCTCTCATCGACCGGCATTCTCCGCCGCTCCCCGGTGGGAAGTGTCATTCCCCGGCATATACTTTGTCTACATCTACCGGAAGCTCATCTTCTTCGTCGGCCTTTGGGGCACTGCCAACTTCCTGGACTTCCGCCTTGGAAGCATAGGATTCAATATCCACCTCCTGATCTTCCTCTTTAAGGGATGCATCGGTGACGATATTTTCTATATCTTCATCTTCGTCCCCCAAGGTTTCGATGATCTTGAGCCCTGCCTCATTGTCCGCTTCTACCACCGCATTGGCGATGATCTGGGTAAAAAGGGTGATTGCCCGAATAGCATCGTCGTTACCGGGAATGGGGTAATTGATCCCCTCGGGGTTACAATTGGTATCTACCACCGCGACGATGGGTATACCCATCCGCTGGGCTTCAGCCACCGCGATAGCCTCCTTACGGGTATCAATAATAAAAAGAATTCCCGGCAGATCCTTCATTTCTTTTATGCCCCCCAGGTTTTTCTGGAGTTTGGCCCGTTCCTTACCCAGGGAAGCTATCTCTTTTTTCGTCAGATTTTCAAAGGTTCCGTCTACTTCCATCTTTTCCAATTTTTTAAGACGAAGCAGGGATTTTTTAATCGTTACGAAATTAGTCAGCATCCCCCCAAGCCAACGGTTATTCACAAAAAACATACCACACCGTTCGGCTTCTTTCTGAATAGCCTGCTGTGCCTGTTTTTTGGTCCCCACGAACAAAACAGTTTTGCCCGAAGAAACGGTTTTACGAATCGCTTCGTAAGCATCTTTGATAGCTTGGATAGTCTTTTGCAGATCAATAATGTGGATCCCGTTCCGTTCCGCGAAGATATATTTTTCCATCCGCGGATCCCAGCGTTTAACCTGATGACCGAAATGTACTCCCGATTCAAGCAGGCTTTTCATAGTAACTACAGCCAAAACAACCTCCCCGGCCGCCTAACCCCGATTTTGCCGGATTGGGAACCGTTCCGGGAAAAACCCTTCACGATGCCTTCCGTTTTTGGTATGGCGGCGCCTTCCCTCTATCTCGCCGTCTTTTATACGGCGGAAAATAGGCAAAAAAACAGATTTTTGCCTTGTATGGTTTATTCGCAACGGGGTCTAATACCCAAGAACCCGCTCGCCGGCTCGCAAGGGAGCTTTAGGGCGAGGAGGTTCATTCTCTGTAAGAATAACCATTATCCTTAAGCATGACATAAAATTCATGCATTGGCAAGCCCACAATTGCGCTATAGGACCCCTGGATTTCGGACACAAAACAACCGCCCAATCCCTGGATCTTATAGGCGCCGGCGGCTCCCTGCCATTCACCGGTACTGAGGTACCATTCTATTTCATCTTCCGAAAGGGGCATAAAGGTGACCATGCTCTTTACCGAACGGCAGTCTATGGTTTTTTCTTTACCGTTGAATAACGCGACCGCGGTAATTACTTCGTGGCTTCTCCCCCGGAGTTTGGTCAACATCCTCTGGGCATCATGCCGATCCTGGGGTTTTCCAAAAATATCTTCATCTACCGAAATGACCGTATCCGCTCCGCAGATCCAGGGGGGAATACGGTTTTGAAGCAGGCTGATTATTTTATTAACCTTCTGGATTGCGAAATCTTCCGCGCATTCCCGGGGCCCTAAGGTTCTGTCTACGTTTTCATCAATCTGGGGGGGCATAATGTTGAAGGGCAGGCCCAACAAACGGAAATATTCCTGCCTTCTCAATGAACCGGATGCTAAAATAATGGGTTCTTTCACAAATCACCTTTAACTTTTATCCCGTTAAGATATTCATAGGCCATTTTTGCCGCTTCCCGTTCAGCGTTTTTCTTAGTTTTTCCCATCCCCGGTCCATAGGACTTGTCATTAACCGTAACTTCCGTCCAGAAAAATCGGGCGTGTTCCGGCCCGCTTCGTTTTACCAACTGGTAAATCGGATAGGTCTTATAAAGTCTCTGGCTCAGTTCCTGTAAAAGGGATTTATAGTCCTGAGTATGACGGTTATCTATGACTTTGGCTATCTCCGGTTCTATACGGTGATGCAAAAAACTAAAGGCCGCGTTATATCCGGAATCAAGGTACAAAGCCCCAATGAGCGCCTCCATGGCATCGGCCAGGATGGCTTTTTTGGCCCTTCCCCCGGAAAGTTCCTCCCCCCGCCCTAAAACAAGCAGGGTATCAATTTGCAGCTCCCGGGCAACTCCGGCAAGAACCTCCTCAGAAACCACAACCGATTTGATCTTTGCCAGTTCTCCTTCTTTTTTTTCAGTCAGTTTTTCATACAGCAGCGTGGCGGTTACCGCTCCCAGGACAGCATCGCCTAGAAATTCAAGCCGCTCATTGTTGTTTTTATGGCCGGATTCATTGATTACGGATCGATGAATGAAAGAAAGGTTCAAAAGCTTAAGGCTTTTGAACCTAACCCGAGCGGCCTTCTGAAATACCGTTAGTGCCTTTTTTCTTTCCGGGGTTAATTCCGGAAGCGAACGGACCGCCTGCAAAGAACCATGGATGAAATTGCCGCGATCCGTCATGGTTTATTTCTGTTGGGATTTTATATATTCGTAGGCATCCCGAACAGTTTCAAATTCATTGGCTTTTTCATCGGGAATAGAAATTCCCATTTCTTCTTCAATAGCATAGACCAACTCATAAGTGTCCAGGCTGTCCGCGCCCAGATCCTGGCGGAACGACGCTTCCAGGGTTATCTTCCCCGGATCAATTTCCAGTTTTTCGGCGATGAGTTTCTTCATCTTTTCAAATAAATCATCCATAAAATTTAACACTCCTATACTTTATTCATGGTCCTCGGGGACCATCGAATTTTGAAACAGTCCCTGTCTATAATTATTTATCCAATTATGGATATATTATAAAGACAGTTCTACACAGGCATTATACTTTTGAGTCAGGGACAATTACCTGTTTTCCCCGGTAAAAACCACATTTTGGGCATACCCGGTGCAGTAAAATTTGATTGCCGCAGGTACCGCATGATATAAATGCGGGGGGGGTAAGCTTCATATTAATGGATTGCCGGCGGCGGGTCCGTGCCTTTGACGTTTTAAATCTGGGTACAGCCATGTTCGTAACCTCTCTTCATAAATTTTTCCATAAATTCTAAATTAAGTCTAACAAAAACGATAATAAGTGTCAACTTCCCCAAGAGGACTCTGAAAAAGCCTTCCCTACTTATATTTATCCCGCAGGGCTTTCGCCACCAGGGGGGGGACCATAGTGGAAACATCTCCGTGAAAAGAAGCCAATTCTTTTATTGCCGAAGAACGGAGTACAAAATACTCAGGATCGGTGGTCATAAATAGGGTCTCTATAGAAGAAGTCAGGGCTTTATTCATCATGGAGAGCTCAAATTCATAGGAAAAATCCCCTATACCCCTGACCCCCCGGAGCAGGAGGCGGATATTTCTTTTTTTGATAAAATCCACAATCAGGGAATCACAAAGGGCCACGGATACATTTTTCCACGGCTCCACCAGGGAACTTACGAGGGCGACCCGTTCTTCCGCGGAAAAAAGGTATTTTTTTTGCCGGTTTTCGGCAACCACCACCAAAAGTTCATCAAATATACGGGCTGCCCGTTCAACAATATTGAGATGTCCTAAGGTCGGGGGATCAAAAGACCCCGGAAAAGCCGCGGTGAGCATAAGTTACCATAACCGAGGGAGGTAATTCGGTCAAGCTAACGGGACCCCCCGGAAAAACTTTATTTTTCCCGGAATAGGCTGCCGGATGCTAGTTTTTTATTAAGAGGCTTGGTATATTAATATAATTGATTAATTCAAAAACACGGCGGGTTGTAATGGGTCTATTTTAATAGTATGATGTTATTTTACGAACGGCTCCTTATCAGAAGGTAGGGTGGTATGAAAAAAATTATTTTGCTTTTAATACCGGTTGTTTTGGCGTATAGTTCCTGTAAAACCGAAGGGGAGCCGGTGGAAACAGATCTTCCGGTACCGGCAGTATCCCTTCCGATACAAAGTGAGGATATTAATTCCCCGCCCCCGGAGGTAATTCAGGAGGTAATCGATGAAGAGGCTTTTGATCCCGCCACGATTACCCCGGAGGTGTATAATACCGCCAAAAAGGATGTTCAGCAGCTGATTAAAGAACTAAACAATATTATCCGTTCCCGGAATTATAATGCTTGGGTTTCTTATCTGGGACGTGTCTATTTCGAGGAAATGAATTCCCCGGAATTTTTACAGCGGGCCTCGGAATCCTCTTTTTTGAAATCAAAAAACATCGTATTATCCAGCAGTAAAGATTATTTTACCCATGTGGTGGTTCCTTCCCGGGCTAATAGCCGGGTGGATGATATAGAATTTGTCAGCGGAAAGCGGGTAAAGGCCTTTATGATTACCGCTCAAGGGCAGCGGCTGCGTCTTTATGATCTGGAAGATTTTGGAGACGGATGGAAAATTATTAATTAGCCTTGTACGGACCCGGTTGGTTGGCGTACAAGGCCCGCAAATTCCTGCCTGCGGGGAATTGGTTCACCGGCGGAAAATTGCGGTATTTTTATTTGAAACAGCCTCAGATGATAAAAATTTGTACCTTGGGGTAAAATAAGCTAGATTATACTTAAGGAGAGATATAAATGAATATTTGTGAAAAATTTTTTATGGGAAGCCTTTTTCAAAACCCCGCTGGGTTTGAAAAAGATTTTGAACGAAGGCCCGCTTTTTCAAGGCCTGTCAATTTGAAAAAACCGCTGGTTATAGCAGTGCTTTTTATGGTTGTAACTATGGCATGGACCCAGCAGTCCGCTGCCGAAGAAGAATTATCGGTAGAAGAGTCTTATTTGCAGCAATCAATAGAAAACATGATAATCCGGGATCAAAGCCGGGCCGGAGGGCGGGAAGAAAAATTGATAGCCCTGGAGTATATTGAAGACGCCATTAGCCGGGGTAATACCAGTGAAGCGGTCCTGAGCGCCCTGGAATATCTCTCCCTGGAAGGGCTTATGAATAAAACCAGGGAAAACGGAAGGGTGATCAATAATTTTCCTGATATACGGAAACGGGCGGTTACGGATCTTGGGAATCTTGGCACCCCGGAGGCAAAAAATACTATTATCCGGCTGGTGATTTCCGAACCGGAGCCCATGGTACTGACCGAGGCCTTTAAATCCCTGGGAAAAATCGGCCTCAATGAAAACGGTGAAACCGTAAACGCCATTGCGTGGGTGGTTAACCGCTTTGAATCCGGTATGGGGGATGAACAGATGGCGCTTTCCGCCCTGGAGGCTTTTGAAATTCTGGCTGATAAAAACGGCGGCGCCATTAATAATACCGCCATCACCACCATCAGCCGTATTGCAACTTCAAGTCATTACAACCGGATTATCCGGGATCAGGCAAGGATGGTACTGGATAAACTGCGGTTACAGGCTGCCAAAGCCTATAGCAGAAACAATTAATGCTATGAAAAAAAGCCTTTTCCCTCTGTTTTTGACGATTTTGGCGATTTTGACGGCTGCCGGAATTTACGGGTATAATCTGTCAAAAGCCGAGGCATCCCGGTATCCGCAGGCTCTTCCGTTAACCAATGCGGGTTTTACAGTTTCCCAGGAACAGGCTTTTCAAACGCCGGCTGCGGCGGATAATTCAGCCATATATGTAAAAGAAAATACCGATGGTACCGATGACGGCCTTGCCCGGCTCCTGGCGGGGATGCTGAGCCGGGGGCTTTCCTTTTATAAACAGGGAGATGGGGCCGGCCTCATCGGGCCCAATGACGTGGTCCTTATCAAAATAAATTCCCAATGGGCGGAGCGGGGAGGGACCAATACGGATCTGCTCAAAAGCCTTATCCAATGTATTGTGGATCATCCCGCCGGGTTTAAAGGAGAGGTGATCATTGCCGATAACGGGCAGTCCATGTTTGGTTCCCGGAGAACCGGCGGCAGCCTTGATTGGGAAAATACCAATTCCAAGGACAGGACCCAATCGGCCCAGGATGTGGCCGATTATTTTGACGGCCGGGGTTACCGGGTATCCGGGGTTTTATGGGATACCTTTACCCGGATCAGGGTAGAGGAATTTGAAAAAGGGGATATAAAAGATGGTTTTGTGGTTGAGGATGGGCCCCAGTCCACGGGACTGGTAGTGAGTTATGCCAAATTCACCACCAAATACGGGACCATGGTCAGCTTTAAACGGGGTATCTGGAATAACGAGACAAAAAGATACGATTCGGAGGCCTTAAAGGTGATCAATGCCCCGGTCTTAAAATCCCACGGGCAATATCAGGTTACGGGGGGGATAAAATCCTATATGGGGACACCGTCGAATTCTCTAACCAATATGGCTCCCCATACCAGTGTCGGCCGGGGCGGCATGGGAACCCAGATGGCTAAAACCAGGTTTCCGGTTCTTACGATTCTTGATATGATATGGATAAGCCCCGACGGCGGACCGAATGCGCCCTATTCCCGGGCGGTTCAACAAAATATGATCGCCGCTGCCACGGATCCGGTGGCCTTGGATTATTGGGCAAGCAAAAATGTCCTCATCCCCGCCGCCAAAGTAGTGGGAAACCGCCGGTACAACAACATGAACCCCGACGGCACGGAACCGGGAACCTTCGGCTATTGGCTCAGGCTTTCCATGGAGGAATTACATAAAGCCGGAATTCCCGCCACCATGGATGAAAATAAAATCACCGTGTACCGGTTTTAAATAACTTGACAGAGGCCGGATGTTTTCGGTAACATACCTCAATATGCGGCTGTCATATAACGGCTATTATCTCAGCCTTCCAAGCTGAAGACGTGGGTTCGACTCCCATCAGCCGCTTAGAGGTTAATTCATTATCCTGTAATGAATTAACAAAAGGCGAAAAGGTCCAGTTTTCTGAAAAGTATGGTACCGTGCATTTATCGTGCGCTTATTTTTTAGCCTCGAGGTGTGTCATGCCAAAAATTACCGGCCCGTTTTGGGCTTACAAGCGCCCAAAAACCAAGGAATTCCAGCTTACCTTCTATCCGGCTTCCGGGCTTCCCCTAGAAGTATGCAAGCGTTGGCAGCGCCAACAAAAAGCGGCAACAGACCCCGCCGTTAAGTAATTTCCTTACAGAACGAACCTCGTAAACGATGAACGTTTACAAGATACCCAACCACTTATGCAAGGGAGCTTCATTGCCTATGGTATCCAATTTTGGGTGTGGGATAGCTGCTATATCAAAGAAGCCGCTTTATATGGGGGATGCTCCTAAATACAATAGTAATGGAGCGAAGGACATTGTCAAATTCTCACAAGCCGGGATACAATACGGTAAGGGGGGAGTCGTGGATCGCGTGACAAATCGTCTTGTAATCAGAAATGCCCGGATAGTTACGGAAAATTCCATTGTGGAGGGA
>JAITBE010000183.1 GCA_031283755.1 Spirochaetaceae bacterium | reverse complement strand
ATCGGGGCGGTTTTCCCGCTTTCGGGGAGCGTGGCTTTCTATGGAACCGAATCCAGAAACGGCGCCCTCTTGGCCATTGACGAAATCAACGCGGCCGGCGGCCTTCTGGGCAAGAAACTTACCCTCATCGCCGAGGATGATGAAGGGAACGCCGAAAAATCGGTAAACGCCTTCACCAAACTTACCTCCAGGGACAAGGTTTCCTTTGTTCTCGGTTCCAGCACCTCGGGGGCCACCATGTCCATGACTTCCCTGGCCCAGCAGAGCAAGGTTATCCTGATCTCGCCCTCGGCTACCAATACGGAAGTTACCAAAGCGGGGGATTATATTTTCCGCGCCTGTTTTATCGACCCCTTCCAGGGGGTGGTGGGCGCTGATTTTGCCTATGATACCCTGGGGTCCCGCAATGCCGCTATTCTCTATGACGCCGGCGCCGATTACAACACCGGTTTGGCCGAAGCCTTCAGAAACCAATTCAAGGCTATAGGCGGGCAGATCGTGGCGGATGAAGCCTACCAGAGCGGGGATGTGGATTTTAACGCCCAGGTTACCCGCATCAGGGCCGCCGGCCCCGATATCGTGTATCTTCCCAACTATTACAATGATGTGGCCCTTCAGGCGAAACAGCTCCGGGCCCAGGGCGTTAACTGCGCTCTCCTGGGCGGCGACGGCTGGGACGGCCTTATCGATAACGCGGGGGACGAAGTCCTCAACGGTTTCTGGTCGGCCGGTTTTGCCTCGGATACCACCGATCCCCGGGGACAGGCCTTTGTCAAAGCCTATGAAGCCAAATTCAATTCAACCGCCTCCCAGTTCGCGGCTCTGGGTTACGATACCATGATGCTGGTGGCCGACGGAATCAAAGCCGCGGGTTCCTTTGATACCGCCGCGGTGAAAGCGGCCATGGCCAAGATCAACGGCCCCTATGTAACCGGTAGTATCCGTTTCGATGCCAACCGGGACCCGATTAAGGGCGCCGCCATTCTTGAAATCGTCAACCGGGGGGGTAAACTCGCCAACGCCTACAAGACGACGGTTAACCCCAAATAACGGCAGCCTGATACCCGGATCCTAAGGGAAACTCAAAAATTCCCGGGATCCGTGGTTTTTTTATTTAGTATCCGGAAGGGAAGATGATTGTATTACAGCAGTTGATAAACGGAATTTCTTTGGGGTCGATTTATGCCCTGATTGCCCTGGGGTATACCATGGTCTACGGCATAGTCCTCCTCATTAATTTTGCCCACGGCGACATCCTGATGGTAGGGGCCTATACGGGGTTCTTTATCCTTGGCGCCATAGGTTCAGGCCCGGCGGGGATGGTTATTGCCATGGTTAGTTCCATGGTTATCTGCGCCTGTTTTGGGATCACCATTGAGCGTTTGGCATACCGGCCCCTGCGTTCGGCGCCCCGCCTCAATTCCCTGATCACCGCCATCGCCGTGAGTTTGATTCTGGAAAACGGCGCCCGGGTTTTGCCCTTTATTGGTCCCAACCCCCGGCAGTTTCCCCGGCCCCCGGTGGTTAACATCCAAATCGGTGGGGAACTTTCCATTTCCAATATTCAGATTATCGTGATTATCCTGTCGGGCCTCCTGATGCTGGCCTTGAATTATATCGTGAATTATACCAAGCGGGGAAAGGCCATGCGGGCCGTTTCCTATGATATGGCCGCGGCGAGCCTCATGGGGATTTCGGTGAACCGCATCATTTCTTTTACCTTCGCGTTGGGCTCGGTGCTGGCCGCCGCCGGCGGGGTTCTTTACGCTTCGGCCTATCCCCAGGTGAACCCCCTCATGGGGATGATGCCCGGCCTCAAGGCCTTTGTGGCGGCGGTGTTGGGGGGTATAGGGTCCATCCCCGGCGCTATGCTTGGGGGCTTTATCCTGGGTATAGCGGAAACCTTTACCAAGGGGTTTATTTCCAGTCAATTCAGCGACGCTATTTCATTTTCCATACTGATCATTGTGTTAATGCTTAAACCCAGCGGAATTCTGGGCAAAAAATTAAGGATGAAGGTATAAAATGGCGGTTAAATTCCCCTTTCGATCCACGATTATCCTCACGGTCATCGGCATTTTAGCGGTATTCCTGCCCTTCCTTCTGATGACGGCGGGTATCCTTGATGCCTATACCGCCCACGTAATCGCCATGGGCGGGGTTAACGCCATCATGGCCATGTCGGTGAATATGATCGTGGGGATTACCGGTCAGCTTTCCCTGGGTCAGGCCGGGTTCCTGGCTATCGGGGCCTATTCGTGTATTTTTTTCAGCCAAGACCTGGGGCTGCCCCTGCCCCTGGCCGCGGTCTGCGCCACGGCGCTTACCACCATCGCCGGTTTCCTCATTGGCTTTCCGGTACTCAAACTCACCGGCGATTACCTTGCCATCGTTACTCTGGGTTTTGGTGAAATAATCCGGGTTGTTTTTATTAATTTAAAGGCCCTTACCGGCGGTCCCAACGGCAGGCAGTTTACCACCGCCATGGTATTAGACGGGCGCCTGGCTCTGGGGATAGTAACCGCGGTATTGGTGGCGTTATTGGCCCTGGTGCAGAATTTTCTCCGTTCCACCTACGGCCGGGCTATGCTGGCGGTGAGGGAAGATGAAATTGCCGCCAATTCCGCCGGAGTGGACATCTTCCGTTACAAAATGCTGGGGTTTGTGTTGGCGGCCTTTATTGCCGGCATAGGGGGGTCCCTCTACGGTATGGTGGTGGGTTTCGTCAAACCTGATATCGCCCAGTTCCTCAAGTCCATCGACTTTCTTATCTATGTGGTCCTGGGAGGTATGGGTTCCATGACCGGTTCTATCCTGGCCGCCTATGTGTTGACCTATTTACAGGAATTCCTCCGTTTTCTCCAGGATTACCGCCTGCTCATTTATCCCCTGATCCTCATCTTTGTTATGCTTTTCCGTCCCAAGGGCCTTTTAGGCACCAAGGAATTTTCTTTTGTACACTCCCTCGACCGCCTTGCGGCTTTTATACGCCGCAAAAACGGTAAGGAGCAAGCCGATGCCTGACGGGAAAGAACTTATCCTCAAGGTGGAGGATCTCTCCATTGTTTTCGGCGGACTCCGGGCGGTGAGCGAATTTTCCTGCGAACTCTATCGCGGGGAACTTATGGGGCTTATCGGGCCCAACGGCGCGGGGAAAACCACGGTTTTTAATATAATCTCCGGGGTTTATACCCCAACGGGAGGGAAAATCACCTTTTGGGACAGCCAGAGTAAAAAACATCAGATCGGCGCCAAAAGCCCCTCGGTCCTTAACCAGGTAGGCATAGCCCGGACCTTCCAGAATATCCGGCTTTTCGGCAGCCTGACGGTGGAAGACAATGTGCGGATAGCCCTTCATTCCCGGCGCAAGGTCAAGCCGGTGGACGTCCTTTTCCGGCTGAAACGGTTCAGGGAAGACGAAGATGCCATGATCAAGCGGGCAGGCGAACTGCTTGCCCTTTTCAAAATTGAACACAAAAAACACGAACTGGCCCGGAATCTCCCCTACGGGGAACAGCGGAAACTGGAAATCGCCCGGGCCCTGGCGGCCAGTCCCAGCCTTCTTCTTTTAGATGAGCCCGCCGCGGGCATGAACCCCCAGGAAACCGCGGATTTGATGAAGCTCATTTCTTTTATCCGCCGGGAATTCAACCTTACCATACTGCTTATAGAACACGATATGCACCTGGTGATGGGGATCTGCGAACGTCTCCAGGTCATCGACTACGGCCGGGTCATTGCCGAAGGCCTTCCCGATGATATACGCCAAAACCCGGCGGTCGTCAAAGCCTATTTGGGGGAGGAGGCGGTTCATGGCTGAAGCGCTGCTTGCGGTACGGGATATGTCGGTTCATTACGGCGTTATCCGCGCCCTGCGGGGGATTTCCTTTGAGGTGGGCGCCGGGGAAATTATCTCCCTCATCGGTTCCAACGGCGCGGGAAAAAGCACCATCCTCCTGGCTATTTCCAATATCGTAAAAAAGTCCTCGGGCAGCGTTATTTTTGCCGGAAAGGATATCAGCGCCCTGCCGCCGGACCAGATAGTCGCCGGAGGGCTCATACAGGTTCCCGAAGGCCGCCGGATCTTTGCCAACCTGACGGTAAAAGAGAATCTGGAAATGGGCGCTTATGCCCGGCGGGACCGGAACGGCATTAAAGAGGATATGGAATCGGTTTATACCCTTTTTCCCCGGCTCAAGGAACGGGTACGGCAGGTAGCGGGTACCCTTTCGGGGGGTGAACAGCAGATGCTCGCCATGGGCCGTTCCCTTATGGCCAAACCCCGGCTCCTCCTCTTGGACGAGCCTTCCATGGGGCTTGCCCCTATTCTGGTAGACGAGATTTTCGCCGTTATCCGCCGCTTCAACGAGGCGGGAACCACCATACTCCTGGTGGAACAAAACGCCTTTAAAGCCTTAAAACTGGCCCACCGGGGGTACATCCTTGAAACCGGCGAAATAATAAAAACCGGTCCCGCCGCGGATCTTATGAAGGATGACGTGGTGCGGGAGGTCTACCTGGGGGCGTAGGCGGCGTTCTGCGGGCAAAAACAAAGTGAAGATGATAAAAACCACGAAGGACACGAAGGGAAAAGAGGGTTAACCACCAACCACACGAACAAGGGAAGAATTTTTAACCACAAAGGGAAAAGAGGGTTAACCACAAAGGACACGAAGGACACGAAGGAAAGAAGCCATGGGGGGTTCCGTAATTCCTTGTGTCATAAGAAATTACGACATTTCTAGCAAAAGCCGAATTGTTCAAAATTTCAAAGAAGGGAAATAAGGAAGAAATTTACTCTTAATATCTGGGGAGGAGAGGACAGGCCCCTGACAACAACAGGCCCCTTGCTTCATATATCCTTCTTCCCTTTGTGTTCCTTTGTGGTTCATCCTTCTTCCGTTCGTGCTGCCGCCCGCGGCCACCGCAGCCTGAATTTTGCGGTCAGCCCTACGTCAAAAGCGGAATAACCGGCGCCCAGTATATTTTCCGCGGTTCTTGCCGGTTTACCCTTCTCTTTATATACCCCGTCTCCGCGGACATAGCTTATATTCCGATATAAAACCGAAAGGGATAACGTAAAAAAATCTTTGGGGGTAAAAGAAAACAGCAGACTGGGTTCAATAAAAAGTCCTATGTCGAGCTTATCGGTGATTATTAAATCCCGCAAAATATGGTTATCCTCGCTGTTGCACCAAATAAGGGGACTTATTTTGAAAGCAATTTCACCGCTGAAATAGCGGTTAAATTCTCCATAAAAAGCTACCCCGGGAGAAATTATATTCCAGGTCTGCTTATAGGTTATAACATTAATCGGCTTTAGATAGCTATGCCCGCCGTCAGAATTAGGATATAAAAGAGAACCGCCCTTCGCCCTCCAGAAAAAATACATAAAATCGTAGGCGATATAGGTTTTTAACAAGAACCGGCTAAAAATTTGAAACGATGCGCCCACCGAAGCGTCAAATAAAACGGCATTCTCCGTTTTATTATCATGTACCGAATAATGGGTTAGAAATTCGGGATAGTCCGGCATAATCCAATCCCGATCCTCCAGTATGCCGGTTTCACCCGGAAATCCAAATTTTAGTGACGTATCGGCAAAAATACCCCAGGTGTTTTCCGGCTTCCCCCAGTGGTAGTTTATATCGATGCCGGCATAAACCAGGGGCTTAAGGTCCCAAAGCAATTCGCTTAGTCTATTTCTGGAACTTCTATTCTGGTATACTATTTCTTCACTTGTCCCCTGCAGCACGCCTATAGAAGCTCCCAAAAGCAGGGTATGATTGTTCATATTCGTTGATATTTCCTGAGCCGAAAGTCCCAGCGTTGTAGCAACGGATAACATCAAAAAAAACACTTTTTTCATACGTTAAATCTCCGGAAGTAAAGACAGTATAAATTATTTTTCGCCACTCACCGGGTGGTATCCCGAACCATACCATCCTTTTAGTATTGATGCGGATTATTAATTCCCAGGAACCTATGGGGCTTTGGTGAATTTTTGCTCAAATCACCCCTATAGCACATTGAAAACAACACCCTACAGGGTTCTCGAAAAAATCCAATGAAATACCCCGAGACAAGCCCCAAGGTATCTTCGTTGGAAAAGTTATCATAGTAGAGCCGGTTTCAAACCTTGGGGTTTTAAAACTGGGTTAGTATATAAAGAAACGGCAAGAAAGTCAAATGTTTTTTATATGGAGCCAGGGCAAAAGCATTTACTTTTCAAAGGCTGAAATTTGCCAAAACATTGAAGAATTTTTAACCACGAAGGCGCACAAAGGCGCAGAAGGAAGGAATAACGT
>JAITBE010000171.1 GCA_031283755.1 Spirochaetaceae bacterium | reverse complement strand
GCCTATGTCCTGGCGAAAGGCCATGCCGTTAAACCGGACGGCCTTTATGGCTTTATAGGCCCGGGCCTGAGCTTCAGCTCCGTCGGCACCCCAGGCGGATACTGTCAGGACCCGGCCTCCGGCGGTATACAGGTCCTGATCGTCGCCGGCCAATGCCCCGGCGATAAAAAGCCGGGCCCCGGCCTTGGTCAATTCTTCCCGGTCTATGGTAATGGGGCTCCCCTTGTGGTAGGAACCGGGGTAGCCCCCGGCAACCGCCACCGGAGCGCAAACCGCGCCGGACTTCCAGCGCAGGGGAAAGCTCCCAAGGCTTCCGTCAAGCATGGAAAGGCAAAGTTCCCCCAGATCCGATTCCAAAAGGGGAAGCACCGCCTGGGTCTCGGGATCCCCCAGCCGCACGTTATACTCTAAAAGAGAACAACGATCCTCCTCAACCATAAGGCCGAAGAAGATAAACCCCCGGTAATCCATCCCTTCCTGTTCCAAACCCCGGAGGGTGGGCTCCAGGATGGCCCGCCGGAAATCCTCCTGAGCGGCAAGGGTAAAATCCGGTACCGGGGCAATAGCCCCCATGCCTCCCGTATTGGGCCCCCGCCCCCCTTCCAAACGGCGCTTATGATCCCGGGCCGGCACAAAGGGCAGGATGGCGCCGCCGGTTTTTCCGGGGGCGGAACTCACCGCGGCCAAGATCGATACTTCCCGGCCCGTAAGATAATCCTCCAATACCACGGCCCGCCCCGCCTCGCCCAGGGTTCCTTTCCGCATAAAGGCCCCCAGGATGTTCTCCGTCTCACTCCGGCTGAGGGCGATGACCACCCCCTTCCCCGCGGCCAGGCCGTCGGCTTTGATCACCAGGGGAGGCGGATTGTCCCGGGCAAAATGTTCCGCCCCGTACTTTATCGCCGCGATATAATTCGTAAAGGTTTTGCTCTGGGCCGCCCGGATGCCGTATTTTTCCATAAAAGCTTTGGCAAAACCCTTGCTTGCCTCCAGCCGGGCGGCGTTTTTGCCGGGGCCTATGATCTTTAACCCCGCGGCGCGAAACCGATCCACTATCCCCGATGCCAAAGGCGCCTCGGGGCCTACCACGGTGAGGTCTATCCCCTCTTGCCGGGCCCAGGAAGCCAGGGCATCCTGGACAGCCCCGGCGGCGGGATCCCCGCCTGGGATGGGAAGGTTAACGCATTTGGCTTCCCCGGCAGTACCGCCGTTCCCGGGGGCGGCAAAAATCCTGTTTACCGCATCCGATTGGGCCAGCTTCCAGGCAATGGCGTGTTCCCTTCCCCCTGAACCAATAATCAAAACCTTCATAAAACTTTTTCCTTAATGAGATGATTTCAAAACGTCAAATTTTGAAATCGCAGCCTTGGATTTAAGGGAAAAAGCGGACATTAAGGCCGCTTTTTCCAAGCGTCAATTTCAAAATAACCGGTTTTGAAATTGACTCTAATGTTTAAAATGCCGGATCCCGGTAAAAACCATGGCAAGTCCCAGGTTATCGCAGGTTTCAATGGAAAGTTTGTCATTCTGGGAACCTCCGGGCTGGATGATGGTCTTGATCCCCGCCGCGGCCGCGGCCTCGGCCACATCCGGAAAGGGAAAAAAGGCGTCCGAAGCCAGAACCCGGGCGGGAACGCCGTTATCCTTTCCCGCTTTGGCGGCGGCGGCGATAAGCCGGGCGCTCCGGTTCAGGGCCAGCTCCGCCGCCCAGATCCGGTTGGTTTCACCCCCCCCGATGCCCACGGCGGCTTGATTTTTCACCACCACAATGGCATTGGACTTAACATAGGCCGCCGCCCGTATGCCAAAGATCATATCCTCCCTATCCCCCGGCGCCGGCGCTTCTTTGGTAACCACCTCCCATTTTTCCAGGAGCCTGCGGTTTACATCCTGGGCCAACAAGCCGCCGTCAATAGCGGCATACTCCGTATTCTCCCGGGGAGAAACCGGGATGCGGATGATCCTGAGGTTCTTTTTCTTTTTGAGGATCTCCAGGGCTTCATCCTCAAAGTCCGGGGCAGCCACAATTTCCAGAAAAAGTTCCCCCAGTTTTTCCGCGGTATGAACATCCACCGGAACATTGGCGGCGACAATACCCCCAAAAATGGAAACCGGATCGCAGGCATAGGTTTTTTCGTAAGCCTCCCCCAGGGTATTCCCCAGGGCTATCCCGCAGGGGGTGTTATGCTTTATTGCCACACAACAGACCGGAAATTTCCCCCCGGCCTTAACCGAAAGCTCCGGTAAAAGCCGTTCCAGGTCTTCCTCCCCCTGGGGCTTGGTCTGGTCCGCCGCAAGGCCAAAGGCGCAGGCCGCCTTCCAGGCCAGATCCAGATCCCGAATGTTATTGTAACTGAGTTCCTTGCCGTGGAGCTGTTCCATGGCGCCCAGGGCCCCGGGGCGGCCGGTGTTTAAATAAAGGGCGGCCCCCTGGTGGCCGTTCTCGCCGTACCGCAGGGTTTGGGCCTTACGGAGGGACAGGGGCAGATATTCCGGGTATTTTTCATCCAGAAGGTAACGGGCAATGGCTCCGTCATAGGCGGAGGTAAGGTCAAAGACCTTTCCCGCCAGGCGCTTCCGGAATTCCGCGGTTATGGTTCCCCCTTTAAGCCCGCCGATAAGGTCCCCGTAATCCGCCGGATCGGTAAGGACCAGCACATCCTGGTAATTTTTCGCCGCCGAACGGAGCATGGTGGGTCCCCCGATGTCGATAAACTCCACGGTCTCTTCCAGGGAAAGCCCGGCCCGGACCTTTTCAAAAAAAGGATAGAGGTTCACGCAAACCAAATCAATGGGGGAAATCCCCAAATTTTCCAGGGTGTCCCGGTGGGACTTTTCGTTCCGCCGGGCGAGGAGCCCGGCGTGAATTGCGGGATGCAGGGTCTTTACCCGGCCGTCCAGACATTCGGGAAACCCGGTTACCGCCGCTACGTCAATAACGGGAACCTGATGTTCCTCCAGGTATTTTGCCGTTCCCCCGGTGGAAAGGATCTCCCAGCCCGATCCGGCTAAAAAAGAAGCCAGTTCTAGGATTCCGTCTTTGTTAAACACGCTGATCAATGCCCGCCGCTTCATGAATGCTCCCTTATGGTAAGTTTTTCCGCCATCATGGCCGCCGCCTCAACAATGGCGATATGCTCCTCCCGGTGGATCCGTTCAGCGAGGCCCTCCGGGGTATCCCCGGGAAGAACCGGGACTTTCCGCTGCAAGAGGATCGGCCCGGTATCGGTTCCCGCATCGACCAAGTGTACGGTGCAGCCCGATTCTTTTTCCCCCGCCGCCAGCACGGCTTGGTGAACCCGGAGGCCGTACATGCCCGGCCCGCCAAACTTGGGCAGCAAGCTGGGGTGCAGGTTGATGATCCTGCCCCCATAGGCCTGGATAAACTCCCCTTCCAGAATCGAGAGGAACCCCGCCAATACCACCAGGCCAATCTTCCGCTCCCGGGCTATTCCAAGGAGCCGATCCGAAAGATCCCGCCGCCGATCTTGGGGGGGCAGGAGGGGATTTACCGGTTCCGTCAGGGCGGGGACCCCCGCGGCCTTTGCCCGTTCAAGGGCATAAACTCCGCCGCGATCCGAAACCACAACAGCCGCCCGGCCCGGACCCAGGCGGCCCTGTTTTTCCGCGTCCAGCAGGGCCTGGAGGTTGGTGCCGCCCCCGGAAACCAGGACTAAAATATCCACCGGCCCCCCGCCGGAAGGTTTAGACAAAGACTGCCGCTCCGGTATTACCCTGGGCGGCCCTGACGGTCCCTATTTCCCAGGCGGGATACCCCCGGCTGTCGAGAAAATCTATCGCCCTGCCGCTGTCCTCCGGGGCCAGGGCCAGGACAAAACCTATTCCCATATTGTAGGTGTTGAACATCAATTTCCGCAGGGCCCCATCCTTTTCCAGCAGTTCCGCCCCCGCCTCCTGGGCCCGGGGGCCTGAAAAAGCGCCGCCGGCCGTTCCCCAGGCGATCCGGGCAAATAGGGGGGGAATGGTCCAGGTTTTACCGGTCCCGGCGGCTTTACCGGCAGGGGGGGTACCGAAGACCGCGTCCAAGGGGCGGCGAAACATCCGGGGGACATTTTCGTAAAAGCCCCCCCCGGTGATATGGGCCATGCCCCGGATTTCCACCTGTTCCAGCAGCGCCAGCACGGGTTTTACGTACAGCCTGGTCGGCTCCAGCAGGGCCATTCCCAGGGGCATACCGCCAAAATCCTCATACAAATCAGGAAGGACCTTGCGGATAAGGCTAAAACCATTGGAATGGGGCCCCGACGAGGCAATTCCCACCAGGGCGTCCCCCTCCTGTATCTTGCTTCCGTCAATAATTTTTTTCCGGTCCACAATACCCACGGCAAATCCCGCGATATCGTATTTGTCCGCTTCGTAAAAACCGGGCATCTCCGCGGTTTCCCCTCCCAAGAGGACGCTTCCGGTTTCACGGCAGCCGGCGGCCACCCCCTTAACGATTTCCGCCGCCACATCCGCATCGAGCTTGCCGCAGGCGATATAATCCAGAAAAAACAGGGGCCGCCCTCCGTGACAGAGCAGGTCGTTTACACACATGGCTACACAATCAATGCCAACGGTATCATATTTTTTTAGCTTCAGGGCCAATTCCAGCTTCGTACCAACCCCATCGGCGCCCGAAACCAAAACCGGGTCTTCCATTCCGGCGCCGGCCCGTATCACTTCCCCAAGGGAGAACATCCCCGCAAAACTGCCTATCCCATTGAGTACCGCCGCATTGGCGGTACCCGCGGCCAGGTCCCGGTATTTCTCCACCGCCCGGTAGCCTTCCTCAATATTAACCCCGGCTTGTTTGTAATCCATGTCCTGTCCTTTCATTCGGAAGAGCCTGCGTCCGCCACCCCGGGACGGTTCACCACCCGTAATTTTGAGTTTACTATACCATCCGGAGGAAAATAAAATCAACATATCGCCGTGGAGCGGTAGTCTAACCCTTTGATCCGGAATTTGGCGCATTTCCGGCACGGAGGTCCAGGGCCACTGCATTTACTTTTCAGAGGCTGAAATTTGCCAAAACATTGAAGAATTTTTAACCACGAAGGCGCACAAAGGCGCAGAAGGAAGGAATAGTGTTGCTTCATGCATCCTTTGTTACGGTTCAGTTTCAAACTGTCCTTTTTTTAATCGAAAATCAAAATAAATATTTGACAAACTTTCTATCATCTGATACATAAAACAGTTGACTATAAAAACTCTTACCGAACATATTATCAGAGGACAAATGAAACGGGGCCAATCCGAAGGTGCAGGTGGAGC
>JAITBE010000119.1 GCA_031283755.1 Spirochaetaceae bacterium | reverse complement strand
CCTTATATGAATTGGGAAGAAAGCCAGGAAAAAAAGGACCTGGAAAAATTAGGTTTTACCCTGGATTCGGTAATCCCCATTATTGATGAATGTTATTACCATCTGTAGCGGACCGGCGCCGCCGCTGATCCGGACTCCCTGTATGGAAGCCCCGGGAGCGAGCTTGCCTGCCGGTATCTTCATTGGAGAGGAAATTAGGCCGGACTTTCAAACCAAGGTGGAAAAATGGGTAGAAATAAACCCGATAGAAAACATGATTTGGGAAGAGAATGATCCGGTACCATCATGGTCTCATGTGGAATATGTAAAATGGAACGGGCAGGGCTTTATCGGATTATTGATAATGAGCCTCCGCAGGGCAAGCCCTGCGGTATCTTAAGCGTTGCGTTACTTTGAACGGAGGCTCGTTCGATAGGAAGTTTATAGTACCCTCCCCCGCGTAAGCGGGTTCTTGGGTTTAATACCAAATTTTTGTGGGCATTGCGTCATTTGAGCCGGAGCAAGCTCCGGGGTATTAAACCAGACTTTCGAATGAAAAGGGCCATGTACGGCTAAAGCCGCGCCGGAACAGGCGAACGCCAAAAAGGGGAAAAAGACGGCCAGGTAGAACCGGGTAAGGCAACCCTTACCCGGTTAGGGGTCCAACGCCGGCCCCAGGGGGCACGGCGCGGGAAGCGTTAGGGAGTGATGTCCGCGTTCGTAATGGTCTCCGAGCTTATAACACCATTATTAGAAGCAGCGCCGCCGGTGATAGTACCTCCGGTTGCGCCCAATAGTGAAGCGAGGTTTCCGACCCCCATCAAATTATTATTGGGCGTGCTAGGCGTGGCGGTGGTCGTTATTTTGGTATTAGTCCCGTCACCAACCAGATTGGTTACCCCGATGGTGGTTATGGTGCCGCCGGTTACCGCGGTGACACCACCGGCAGCCAACGGTCCTGTGCTAGTGGTTGAAGCGGAACTGTTCCCGGTGGTGATCTTGCTGGTATCATTGGTGAAGGTTATCTTTCCGGGATTGGTGCCACCCGTAAGGACGATCTCGCCGGCTTTCTTTTGGGCAGCGCCGCCAAGGGCAATCGTGGTATTCGCGCTAATAGTCAGGTTGTTGCTGGCTACCGCCGCCTGGGTGATGGTAGCGCCCAGAAACGAGCCCTGAAGCGGATGCAGGGCCTTGAGGATCGCCGCAGGGGTGCCTGTCGCGGCCGCAGT
The DNA here is from genome assembly GCA_031283755.1 of Spirochaetaceae bacterium. Taxonomy (GTDB): domain Bacteria; phylum Spirochaetota; class Spirochaetia; order Treponematales; family Breznakiellaceae; genus JAIRMO01. The sequence continues at coordinate 8,825 of JAITBE010000119.1, read as the reverse complement.
GGAGGATACCAGTCTTGCCGCAGGATCATCAGCATAGATGCCGATGCTGTCCCCGGCCGCCTGTCCAACCGCCTGCCAGCCGTTAGGGCCGCCGACAATGCTGGTACTTCCGGCTTTTACCGTGCCCGGACCTAACAATTTCGCACCATTGCTGCTGACACCGGCGGTTTCGGGATCACCGACAAGCCAGAGGGTATTTCCTTGGACAATAGTAAGGGTTACTCCGGCATCCTCCAGGGTCAGGCTTTGGCCTTTTAATATCACGGCGCGGGTGTTGTCAATCCTAACCGCGGCGGTACCGGCATTGGTATCCCGGATAATTAAACCGGCCGCGTTTATCTCAATCTGCGCCCCGTCACCGGGGGTGGCGACATTAGCCCATTGGTAGGTGGGGGAGGTGGCGAGGCTGTAAACAGCGACATGAGGTCCTATGTATGGCTTGGCATTAAGGCCCGTGCCCATAGTATAGGCTGCGCCCCAATCCAGTACCACCTTGCCGGCGGTTACGAATTTAATCGTATCGAACAAGACTTCAGGGGTCGCCTCAAAATCGACCAGGGCCGGACCAATAAGCGTCCCCCCTTCCTCAATCTCGATGGTACCTTTTATGATAACCGGCGAGGGATCCGTGACAGCCGCGGGCGGCTGTACCGCGCTAAAATCAACGATCGCTCCGGTTTCCACGGTAAGGGTTTTGTCCTCCGCCAAAGTGAAGGTACTGTCCGGATTAACGGTCAGCCGACTCCCATTAATGAGGCTGGCGTCACCGTTTATCACCACGTCCACAATCGCGTCAGGGGCGGTTCCCACCCGGTACAGCACTTTTTTGCCCAGGGTGGTTACCAGTTTTTTATCCGGATCCTGGGTAAAGGTAACGATAGGAGTAGCCGGAACCCCCGCATCCACTATGAACTGTGAGCCGTCCCCCAGGAAGAGGGTTTCCAGCGACTGAAGGGTAACAAGCGGAGTGTCAACTTCAAAAAGAGCGCCCGGACCCACGGTGAGTTTGGCGAGTTTGTCCAGGACATCGCCTGTGGCCCGGGTCAAGTTAAGTTCTCCGCCATTCCCCACTTTGATTTCCGTGATGTTCTTCAGGGTCCCGTTGGTGATCAAGGAGCCGTTTACGGTGAGGGTATTGCCGTCGCTATCCTCAGGAGTTGCCGAGGTGGTAATATCCGCCCCCTGGGGGATGAGCGCCGGCAAGGTCTCCCGAGTGGTTCGGGGACTCGTGAAGGTATACGAGCGGGCCGCTGAAGGATAAACGCCGGTGAGCAGTTCCTTAACCGTATAGAGATAGGGATCCGGGAAAAGCCCAGTATTCGCAGGCGCTACTTCCAGATTGCCCTGCCCCGCGGCGGCCCAGGCCTGGGCCGGGGTGAATTTGTTTTCCGAGTATTGATCCGGGGGAATAATATCCTCATATACAAGGTGAAGGGTCGCGCCGGGCAATATCGTTACCTTTTTACCAATGACCGTGTTTCTTCCGGGGTTAATGATACTCTCCACGGTGTAATCCGCCACATCCCGGGCATCGTCAGTCACCGCAAGCTCCCTAAACACCTCTATGGTACCCTTGACCAGCAGGAGGCCGGTGTTACCGGCGGCAAACTCACCCACCAGCACCAGGGTGGCCCCTTCGGTCACGGTGATATTTGCCGCTATACCAGTGGAAAGATTGTCGGTCAAATAAACGTATTTACCGGTGGGGATGGTCAAAGGGACTGGGCCAGCGGTGGGATCTCCCGTGGTAAAGGCGATGTGCCGCACCTGGTTGGTTTCGGCGGTATACTCGTTCAGCAAACCGTCAAGGGCGGCGCGGGTATTCACAAACACCGTATCCGGGGGGAAGGGGTATTCGCTTGAAGCCTGGGCCACGTACTCGGTCGTCCCCGACGAGGGGTTCGAGCACCCAACAAAAGCTAATAAAACCAACAGCGCCAGGGCCGCGGCTCCAAAAAACAGACTCTTTTTAGTCATAGAGTCCTCCTTAAACAATATGCACCCACGAATAGATCATGGATGTCCCCAGCGCGAGACATCCCCGCGCCGGGGTAATAAAGAGGACCTATACATTGTAATTATTGCCGGACTCGGCTATAATCCTCAATGCATAAGTTGCAACCCCGGCGGCAGCGTCGACTTTGGCAAGTGATGCGCTGCTCCGGGGTCCCTCTTTAATAAGAGACCCGATATAGATACGGCAACCCGGACATTGCCGGGCGGCATTTTTTTCTTAAAAACCCATACATAATTATATCACACTTTGGTCCGGAAATCTTGTTTTTTTGAAAAAAAAATGAAAAAAATACAAAAAAAGTTGATTTTTCGGTTTTGACCGGAAAATGCCGGACTGTTGTTTTACGCATTTGATTCTATATGATGATATATAACGCCATGCCTTACTATTTTATGCGTTATTTTACTGTTTTGTCGAAGAGCAGAAACGTCGATTTGCGCCTTATCGGCGAAGGCCCGGGGGAGAGCGGAAATTCCCTCCGCAGCGCCGCCGGTCCCCGCGGGGCAGCGCCCCCCAGTCCCCGGCTTCTTCCCCACCTAAGCCGCGTTTGCTTTTTGCCCTCCGGTTAAAGCCGTGGGGGAGCGGCAATTCCCCGGCGGGCGTCTCTGGAATTCCCCGCCGGAGGAGACCCAGGGAACCGTAGGTTCCGGGGCTCCGCAGGCGGACTCTACAGGTTAGCCCGCCGGGGAATTGCCGCTCCCCCACGGGCTTTAGCGGGTATGGCGCAAAAAGCAAACGCGCCCTTTACAAAGCGGCTTTTTTTCGGTATTTTATGAACATTATGACAAAAATAGCCCTTACCGGGATCAAACCCACGGGAATCCTTCACATCGGTAATTACTTTGGGGCCATAAAACCGGCCCTGGACCTTACCAAAGAGTACGACGCCCGTTATTTCATCGCCGATTACCACGCCCTGAACATCATGAAGGACCCCAGGGAACTGGCCGTCAGTATCCGGGAAGTGGCCGCGGGGTGGCTGGCCGCGGGACTGGATCCGGAGAAGGTTATTTTTTACCGCCAGAGTTCTATCCCCGAAACCTTTGAGCTTACCACCATCCTCATGGCCTTTACCGCCAAGGGCCTCTTGAACCGGGCCCATGCCTACAAGGCGGCGGTTCAGGAAAACACCGAAAAAGGGAATGATCCCGATGCGGGGATCAACATGGGGCTGTTTACCTACCCGGTGCTTATGGCGGCGGATATATTGCTCTTTGATTCCGATGTGGTCCCGGTGGGGCAGGATCAGACCCAGCATGTGGAGATGGCCCAGGACATAGCCCAGGCGGTGAACTTCAACTATAAGGCGGAACTCCTCCGGGTGCCGGAGGTTTCGGTTCGGGAAAACGTCGCCGTGGTGCCCGGCCTGGACGGACGAAAAATGAGCAAGAGTTACGGCAACGCCATTCCCCTCTTTGTCCCGGAAAAGGAGCTGCGGAAACTCATCATGCGGATAGTTACCAATTCCCAAGGGGTGGAGGAGCCCAAGGACCCGGAAACCTCTCAAATATACCTGCTCTACAAACTTTTTGCCACGCCGGAGGAACAACAGGCCCTGGCAAACCGCTACCGGGCGGGGGGTATGGGCTGGGGAGAGGCCAAGGAGGAACTTTTCCGGGCGGCCAACCGGGAGCTGACTCCCCTCAGGCAGCGTTTTGAGGAACTCCTGACAGACCCGGCAAAGCTTGACACTATCCTGGCCCAGGGCGCGGAAAAAGCCCGGCCCATAGCCGCCCGGACCGTTGCCCGGCTCCGCAAGGCCGCGGGGATAGGCTAAACCCTGACTTCCGGTTCCTTTTTGACCCCCCAGCGGCCGTCGTTCTTTTCAAAGGCCGAAGCGGCCAACAGTATCTGCCTGCCGTCTTCCGCGGCGAGTTTTATCTTTCCCGTCACCAGGTTTACCTCCAGGACTTTCCATACATCCCCGTCATAGTTGATTCTGCATCCCTCCGGAGGGAAAAGCCGGCGCTGTTCTCCGTAAAAACAGTGTTCATAGGCAAGACAGCAGAGGAGGCGCCCGCAGGGCCCGGATATTTTCATGGAATTCAGGGAAAGATTCTGATCCTTTGCCATTTTTATGGATACGGGTTTCAATTTATCCGAAACCATGTGGCAGCAATACCCGCGGCCGCACACCCCCAGGCCGCCGACAACCCTGGATTCGTCCCGTACCCCTATCTGCCTGAGTTCTATCCGGATTTTAAAGATGCTTACCAGGTCTTTTACCAGTTCCCGGAAATCAATCCGGCTTTCCGCGGTAAAGAAAAAGAGAATTTTCGGTTCTTCCAAAAGGTAATGGACCGATACCAGCTTCATTTCCAAATTGTGGGCTTCGATTTTTTGCCTACAGATCCGAAAGGCCTCTTGCTCCTGCAGGCGGTTGGATTCGGCTTTATCCAGATCCTCTTTTGACGCGGGCCGCTCTATCCGGGCCAGCTCCGAAAAGGTTTGATTTTCCCGCCTGCGGATGGGGCCGATTATCTGGGCCAGATCCCGGCCGTACCGGGTCGGAACCATAACCATGCTTCCGGTATCAAGGGGCCCCCCGGCATAGGCGGCTAAAAAAGTTTCGTGGGAATAAAACAGCCTGAGCCGGTATACCGGGGTATCCGGCGCGAAGGCGTCAAGCCCTTCCGTAGGCGCAACAATAATATCGGTACTTTCTTCATCCCCCGGATTATCTTCTAATGCGGCGATATCTTCATCCGCATCTTCCGGTATATCATTATAGTTATCCAAATCACCCATATCATCTCCTTTTTTAAAACAGCGCCCGCCGGCAAGAATTACAAGACCGGTGAGACAGCCGGGTTACTCCACCGATCCGCCCAAAAAACTTAACGCAATAAATTAACCAGGAGCCCGGTAATTTCGTCAACCTTGGCCAGGATTTCCAATTGGGTAACCTGACCGGCCAGGATCCCCGCCGCTAATTGTTCCAGCTTTCGATCCACCACCTGCACCACGGCATAGGGTTTGCAATCCTTGGCGGACTCACGCGGTCCCTTAAATCCGGATTTTTGAGAATTCGGAATACCCTTTTGTCTTTCCACCCCAAAGCCGTTTTCCACAATGTAGTGAAGAAAGTTTCTAATCGCCCGTTTATACCGCTTCATCTCCTCGGGGAACGGCCGCTTCTTAAGGCTGTCCCCGCTGCTGTGGACCTCATCCAAAAGTTCCTGAATGGCCTCATCGGAAGGGGAATACTCCTCCGGGACTTCCGCGGGTTCGTTTGCCGCTTCCAAAAGGCTTGTAAACCGGGAGGGCCTGATCTGTCCGGTCCGGATCTTCTCCTTTGTTTTTTTTGCCTCCCCTTGAACAGGAGAATAGGGGGCAGGGGTAGCCAGCGGAACCGATCCGCCGGGAATTTTAGCCATTGTTTTGGATGACCGGGGGCGCCGGTTCGGGGTCCGGGACCGCTTGAAGTTCCGCCGCAACCTGGGCCCATTTTTCGTCGGTTTTACATACCGTCACCCTGCCGTGAACCAGGCAGCCTTCGTCGGCCTGGATCCGCCGGGTTACAATATCCCCCAATACCAGTCCGGTAGACAGGATGATCAGGCGTTCGCTGGCAAATACATTGCCGTATACGACCCCGCCGATAGTGATACTGGTACCGCTGATATTGCTTTTTATCCGGGCTTTTTCGCCCACGATCACCCGTCCGCGGGCGTTCAAATTTCCCCGCAGGTTACCATCCACCCGGGTAAATCCCCCGGATTCTACATCCCCGTAAACCGAAGTATCGGGGCCGATAATAGTATTTATTGAGAAATCTTTCCGGTTATTGACGGACATATCAAACTCTTTTAACGGCCGTTTCGGGAATTGCTGGAACGAATGGTGATAAATTTGAAGGGATCCACCACGTCGGAACCGATATGGACCTCGTAATGCAAGTGGGGACCCGTGGAAAGGCCTGTATTACCGATATAGCCGATAACTTCCCCCTGTTGAACCCTTTGGCCGGTAGTTACCCGGAATGACAACATATGGGCATACCGGGTATAAAATCCGTGTTTATGACGGATGATAATATAATTTCCAAACCCTCCCTGTTCGCTATCGATCGTAACCACCTGCCCATCGGCGGTGGCTACAATGGGATCCCCCTGACGGTAGGTGGATAGGTCAATTCCCTTATGAATATAATATAGCCCGGTAAAGGGATGTATGTTCTGTCCAAAAAACTGGGAAATGTGGCCGATGCCCCCTTTTATGGGCCATATACTGGGAATTTCCGTGAGCAGTATATTCTGGGAGTCCAGGATGGTCCTGAGTTCCTGTAAGGGCTCTATGGCGGAGGCAAGATACGCCGCCAGTTGCTGTACTTCGGTCACTTCCTGCAGGGTCCCATTCGAGACATTCTCTATATTAAAAAACGATGACAGATCCCCGGTGACGCTCCCGGCATTATCGCCGGAGGCATCGGCCCCCAGGGTGGAAAGGGTATTGGAAAGGGTTGCCTGGAATCCCCGGGACTGGCGCAGAAGCAGGGCTATCTCATCCCGCAGCTGATCCAGGCTTGCCTGGGCATCGCTCAAACGGGGATCGCTATCCGTCAAGCCCCGCATATTTCCGCTTGTAGAAAGGCCGTAGAAGAAAAACACCCCGGCCATGCCGATAAATATCAGCACGAAACAGATAACGGAAAAAAACGTTATATGTAAGTTGTAAACTTTCCTTTCCGAATGGGGTACCAGCACCACCGTATAATGCTGGGTAAGCATTTGGCCGAAGGTTTTAAGGAATTTAAGCGCCCGTTCACCCGCAGTCTTGACCGCGTTTTTTACCCTCAGAACAAGATTGTTTTCAACTCGTTTATATTTATGGACCGATGCCACAATGCTCTCCTTTATAAAACCGGCGGGCAGCGCCTTTTCTAAAACGAACCGGGTTTGAAAAAGGCCGCCCCCGCAGCTCCCAAGGCCAATTCCCAAGACCCATCCGGGTCCCGGGATTAACTTCCAGTATAACAAACTAAAAGGATTTCTGTCAAACATACAACGGCATGGCACAGGGCAAAAGCATTTACTTTTCAGAGGCTGAAATTTGCCAAAACATTGAAGAATTTTTAACCACAAAGGCGCACAAAGGCGCAGAAGGAAGGAATAACGGGTTGCTTCATGTATCCTTTGTGTCCTTCGTGGTTAGTTTTTCTTGGAAATTCCGGTGAATTCAAGGAAATTTTAACGATCAAAAAGTAAATGCTTTTGCCCTGCCGAACCGCGGCCGCTTGCTTGTAAATTATCCCCCCTTTCCGGTATAATTACCTCAGGGAATTGCCGGAAGCCCACCGGGTTTTCGGCGGCCCTTCATAGGATAAACTCATGGATACTGAAACCCGCCTTACCGCCGTTTTAGAAATCGGTTCCACCGGGATCAGGCTTTTGGTGGCGGAAATTGCCGGCGGCGGCGAATGGCGGATCCTGGACCGGGCGGGTAAACCCGTGGCGTTGGGGCGGGATGTGTTCATTTCCGGCCTCATATCCCGGGAGTCGTTTCTGGAATGTCTCTCGGTGCTGCAAAATTTTAAGGAGCTCCTCCGGGGCTGGGATATAAAAGATGAGAATATCCACGTAATCGCCACCAGCGCCCTCAGGGCGGCCCGGAACCGGGATGTGTTTGTGGACCGGGTCCGCCAGGAAACGGGGTTCCGGCTGAGTATCGTCGAGGGGATCGAGGAAAACCGCCTGATGTACCTGGCGGTGCGGTATGCCCTTAAAAACGACCTCCCCCAGTTTTGGCGGGCCAACTCCATGATCATTGAGGTGGGCGGAGGTTCCACGGAGATCATGCTCCTCCGCCGGGGCAAGATGGTATCCGCCCATAGCCTCAAGCTCGGCACCATCTTTATCGACCAGCGGTCCCGGTTTGTTTTGGGATCCGCCCGGTTTCAGGAGCGGTTTTTAAACGAAAACGTCAGGACCACTTCGGAATTTTTAAGTTCCGAAATGGATCTGTCCTATGTCAGGACCTTTGTGGTGGCCGGTTCCGATGTGCGGCTGGTGGCGGACCAACGGGGGACCGAATTTAACCCCAACTGCCGGATCATAGAACGGGACGCCTTTATCGAATTTGTGGAAAAAATACAAAACTACAGCGTAGAGGACTGCGTACAGAAACTGCATATACCCTTCGGAGACGCCGAAGGCTTTATCCCCGGCATTATGGTATACAAACTCTTTCTGGAGCGGACCGCCGCCGCCCAGGTGGTGGTTCCTTCGATCTCCATCCGGGAGGGGCTCCTTATAGACCTTGCCGGGGGGATAGACCCGGAATTACAGGAGGAGTTTTTTTCCCAGATCATTGCCTCGGCGGTTAACCTGGGGCGAAAGTACCACTACGACGAGGCCCATAGCCGGCATGTGGCGGACCTGTGCCTGGTCATATTCGACGCCCTGGTCCGGGAACACGGCATGAACCGGCGGGAACGGATGATGCTGGAAGCGGCGGCCATACTCCACGATGTGGGCATGTTCATCCGCAGCTCCTCCCATCACAAACACGGCCAGTACATCGTGTCCAATTCGGAGATTTTCGGCCTCCACCGGGAGGAATTGGACCTTATCGCCAACGTGATAAGTTATCACCGGGGCGCCCCCCCTTCTCCGACCGACATAAACTACATCGCCCTTCAGCGGGAGGAGCGGATCCTGATGCTTAAAATGGCCTCCATCCTCCGGGTGGCGGACGCCCTGGACCGGGGCCATTCCCAGCATATAAAAAACATCACCCTGGAACGGAAGACCGAAACCCTGGTCCTCCATACCCAGGGAAACCACGATTTAAGCCTGGAACACCGGGG
>JAITBE010000109.1 GCA_031283755.1 Spirochaetaceae bacterium | reverse complement strand
GCAAAGATTTTTCAGGAATTATTACATACACCCGGACGAAAGGCTGCGGCGATATTGGTGAAAATACAGAATCCTCCAGAAGGATCACCCTTGAAAATGTGGTATACGGTACTGTTCATATAGATTTACCCAATGCGGGAAATTATACATTTTATACCGAGGCAGGCAATATTTTTACTATTTATCGCTATAATGCTTTTGATGGCACAAATCATCTATTTGAAAGTTGTGAGTTTACCCTAAACGATATAATCAGCAAATACAATACGGTCACTTCAAAGGCAAAAGAATATATACTAAATCACCCTCGGAAAAATGAAGTTTTAACGAATGCTATATATTGGAATCAAAAAGAACTCGGAGAAGGATGTAATAAAACCATAGAGCCTGACCATTGCTCTATTGGACACTATTACAACCGTGTTATTATATCCTTCAAAGATGAGCTAAAGATTGATAAGGGTAGTTCAATGGTACCAAACAAGACAATACAGTTGGGATTATACCGGGAGTAGGAATAATGTCAAACATATGTATTTAAATTTAGAGCAGGATAGCCCCGCCAGATTGTGAAAAATCAACATACCCAGCCGCAATGGGTATGGTCCCTTCACAACGAGTTTTCCAGCGGGAGTCGGCGGAGCCAAGGAGGAATAACCAGGATGGGAAACGGGCACATTCGCCAAGCAGTGATATTGTCTATTCCCTATTGGGGATTTAATCTTCTCAACAGATTTTATTGCCATTCAGGTCCAAATGACCGACGGATCAATGTGGGCAGGATCAGGCGAGCCGGTCATATTCATTGCCCAGTTGAGTTCGGCGGTAATGTCTTCCAGGACTTTCTGAACCCCCGCGGCGCCGTCCTGGGAAAGGCCGGCCATGACTTTTGTGCCAACGCAGACGCCCGAAGCGCCCAGGGCAAGGGCCTTAAATGCGTCCATGCCTGATTGTATGCCGCAGTCCACAAAAATTGGTATCCTATCACCGGCAAGTTTCTTTATGCGGGGAAGTATCTTTAAGGGCGGGATTGCGTAATCCAACACCCCGTTATGATGGGAAACAACAATACCGCCTGCTCCGGCCTCTAAGGCTTTTGCGGCGTCCCGCTCACTCAAAACGCCTTTAATAATAAACGGCAGCTTGGCCGCCTTAACAAAACTTTTTATGTCTTCCAGGGTCTTAGGGCTTACCGGAAAACCCCGGGCTGAATATTTACTATGCATGCGTCCAAAAACATAATCCGTATCCATGCCAACCGCAAGGACCCCCGCTTTTTCGGCGTGTTCGATTTTCTTAAAGATCAGGTCTTTGTCCGCATAGGGTTTTACAATTTTTATAACCTTTGCGCCGGTCGCAATAAGCCGCTCAAGTTCGTCCTCGGGCCCTATGCCCGACCACATGATTGTCCCGGCCGCCGCCGCTCCCTTTGCGGTCTCAACCATGCCGTTAGGACGGACCTCGTGTAAATGCGAAAGCGCCGCAACCATGACCGGTGTGGAAAGCTCCGCACCGAATAAGGTGGTCTTGGTGGACCCTTCTACCGCATCAATGGTCCGCATTTCAACCAAGAGGGAGTCAAAATACTCCCTGGTAATCTGTTGGGAACTGCCTTTTGCACTCATACGTTCCTCCCCTGTCTTGCCTTATGAACCAGGCGGCAAACCCCTTTGATGATAACAGCATACACCATAGCTTGCGCGTGGTTCAAGATGACGAACAGGGCAGCCGCATTATGAAGTTTTTCAAGAAAATTGCCAATAATACAGACTTTTATATAATTTTAACCACTAAGGCACACAAAGGATGCATGAAGCAACACTTTATTCCTTCCTTCTGCGCCTTGGTACGCCTTTGTGGTTAAAAATTCTTCAATGTTTTGGTAAATTCCAGCCTTTGAAAAGTAAATGACGTTACCCTGCCGGTTTACCCTGGATACTTGACAACGCATGTTACGCGGGAAGCATACTATGAGCCATGGACAACCCGAACCGCACAAACGGGGCAGGATTACTGAATAATGAAAAATGAGAGGGAGGCAGCGAAACCCGGGGCCGGGCACATTTTTTTTCTTTGTTTGGGTGGCTGGGGGGCGCGGTTGAATTTATTCAATGTTTGACTCCGGCGCGTAAGATGACTTATACTATAAGAGCGTGTTGGCCGGAAGCCTCGGTTTCCTTTAAAGGTACGGTCCTGCCGGGCCGTTGGAATTTGAAACAGCGTTAGAAGAAATGAACAATAAAAATTCAACCTGGTATTCGGTAAGGCGGTTTCTCTTGATCATCGCCGGGGCGTTGCTGCTGGCCTTTGATCTCAATACCTTTGTTCCCGCCGGAGGGCTTATCCCCGGCGGTTTTACCGGCTTGGCCCTGCTGCTCAAGGAATGCGCCCTCCGTTTCGGCGGTGTCAACGTGCCCTTCAGCGTCATCCTCTTTATCCTGAACGCCGTCCCGGCGGCGATTAGTTTTAAGTATATTGGGAAGTGGTTTACCATCTATTCGGGGCTGATGGTGATCCTGTCCGGTCTCTTTACGGACTTTATGCCCGCCATGTTTATTCAGGCCATTCAACTGCACGATGTGCTGCTCTCCGCGGTGTTCGGCGGCATCCTCAACGGCGCGGCGGTTTGCCTCTGCCTCTATGCGGGGGCTACCAGCGGCGGGACCGACTTTATCGCCATCTTCATTTCGGAAAAATACCGGAAGGATGCCTGGAATTATATCTTTGCCGGAAACTGCGTGATCCTCCTCCTCGCGGCTTTCCTTTTTGAGCTTAACCGGGTCCTCTATTCGATCATTTTTCAGTTTACCACCACCATGGCCTTGTCCGGAATGTACCAGGGCTACCAGCAAAGAACCCTGCTCATCATTACCGGCAAAAGCGGGGAGGTCTACGAGCTTATCCGGAACAGAACCAACCATGCCGCCACCTCTTTTTCCGGCATTGGCCATTACGAAATGGTCGAACGGGTGATGCTCTATTCGGTGGTGTCCGCCAGGGATGTGAGCGGGCTGGTTGCGGCGATAAAAAAGCTCGATCCCGATGCCTTTATCAATGTGCTAAAAACCGAGCTGATTGACGGACAATTTTATCAGCACCCCAAGGATTGATCCGTTGCGAAGTCCATACCCAAGAGCCCGTGAGCGGGGTTGTTGATTTTCCGGCAAGAGATTTTGAACCACAGCGGGACGGGGCTGTTTCAAAACGCCGAATTTTGAAACAATACTCTGAGATTTAAGAGGAAAGCGGGCCGGCTTATTTGGAGCTGCCCTTTTCCCAAGCCGGTTTCAAAAAACGTGTTTTGGAAGCGGCTTAATTTTCCATAAGGAGCAGCCATGCCCTACATTCAAATTACCATCGGACAGGAACTCAGCGCCCCGCGGAAGGAAAAGCTGAAAAATCAACTGGGCCGCCTTATTCCCATCATCCCCGGAAAGACCGAACCGGACCTTATGGTGAGTATTCAGGACGGCCTCTCCCTCTACATGGGCGGGACCGAAGCGCCCTCGGTGTACATCGATCTGCGGGTCTACACCAAAACAGACCCGGAAGCCAAAAAACGGTTTGCCCGGGAGCTTTTTGAATTTATCACCCGGGAATTCGGTATACCCGCCGCCCGGCAATATCTGACCATCGGCGAATACGAGCACTGGGGTTATGACGGTGAATTTCATTAGGGCGAAGGTATTATAAGGGAGATGTCTATGGGACTAAAAGAACTTGAATTTGCGTCGTTTAATGAACGGGATACTATCAAAGCCTGGATATATACACCCATCAGAAAACCCCGGGGTATAGTGCAGGTTGTCCACGGGTTTGGGGATCATTCCCGGCGTTACTTTCATCTGATCCTCGAGTTGAACGAAGCCGGTTTTGTGGTATGCGCCGACGACCATGTCGGCCACGGGAAAACCGCCGGTGATTCAGACACCTGGGGCGATTTCGGCTCCAAGGGCTGGCTGACCACGGTTGAGGATGAAAAAACCCTCCATGATTTGACGGTTAAACTCTATCCGGGCCTGCCTTTTTTTATGGTGGGACACAGCTGGGGTTCCATGATCATCCGCGGTTATGCCGCCCGTTACGGCGAAGATCCGGCGGGCATTATCGCCGCCGGTACCTCGGGCGTGATGGAAAATCTTCCGCCCATTGCTAAAGAAATCGAGGGGCTTGTAAAAGCGGGCCGGGGGAGCGAACCGGGGCCGCGGTTTATCGCCCAATTATTTAACGGTTGGACCGATCGTTACGAAAATCCCCGGACCGGCTCGGATTGGAATTCGGCGGACCCCGGCGTGGTTGAGGACGGCATAAACGATCCCTTTTGCGGCAACAGCCACATGGACCGTTTTACCCTTCAGTCAATTTACGATCTTGCCGGTATCATCATGGAGATTGGCAGCATTGAGTGGGCAAAAAAAATTCCCGCTGCCCTGCCGGTGTTCCTGTTGGCGGGGGATCAGGACCCGGTGGGAAATTACGGCGAAGGGGTATACACGGTCGCCAACTGGCTTGCCCGGACCGGTCATAAAAAGGTACGGACCAAACTTTACAGCGGTTACCGCCACGAAATTCTGCAGGAACGGGATATACGTAGAGAGGTGGAACAGGATATTATCGCCTTTATAGACAGTATCATCTAAGGAGCCGGAGGCCGGGGCAAAAGCATTTACTTTTTGATCGTTAAAATTTTCTTGAATTCACCGGAATTTCCAAGAAAAACTAACCACGAAGGACACGAAGGACACAAAGGATGCATGAAGCAACACGTTATTCCTTCCTTCTGCGCCTTGGTGCGCCTTCGTGGTTAAAAATTCTTCAATGTTTTGGCAAATTTCAGCCTCTGAAAAGTAAATGCAGTGGCCCTGAGCCGGAGGCCGGGGGACGGAAATAAGGCCGCGGTTTCAAAAATGCGGTCCCCGGATCACCGGACAGTGAAACCGCCTCCATAGAGGAGGTATTGTATGATAATTTATACGGAAAATTACCTGAAAACTGCTTGTGAATCAGCCGTTTTCAAGGTATGATATACTGTGTGCGGCTGTTCAAAGGGCGAGGCTCCCATAGATTAAACTGCCAAACTCCATAGGAGCGTATGTTGTGACGGGTTTCAAAAAAACAATGGCGTTTTTCCTGTTTATTGCCGTAACCGTTACTCTTTTTGCCCAGACCCGGCCCCGGCTTGGCATCCTGCCCTTTACCGGCGGAACGGACGGTGTGGGAGAGACCGTCGCATTGTTTTTTTCCTATGAACCTGAATTAGCCCGGTCTTTTACCGTCATCCCCCGGATCAGCACTATTGAGACCATTGTCCGGGAATCACCGTTCCACCAATCCACGGGGCTTACCGACGTAGACGCCATTGTCCGGTTAGGCCGTCCCTTTAATGTCGATTATGTAATGGCCGGCCATATCCGATCCCTGGGGGAGGATAATGTGATCCTGGTCACCATGTTCCAGGTGGAAAGATTCCGGTTGATCGCCGGGGCCTACCGGATATACCACAACGCAGAAGAGCTGCAGTCGATGATCCCCGATATAGTCCGGCAATTGGCGGCGGTCAGTAAGGCCAACGCCCCCTTTTACACCCCCCGGCTGTCGATTTTGCCTGTCATCGTCCCTCCTGAGATCGACCCGGATGATGTGAAACTTTTGACCCAGGTTTTGATCATGGAAATTGCCAATTCCGGGCGTTATTCGGTTCAGCCCCGGGAACGCGCCATTCAAACCATTATGACGGAACAGCGGATCAAACATTCCGCGATTGCCGAACCGGCGAATATAAAAGCCATCGGCAGGGCCTTAAACGTCCAGCATGTGTTTTCCGGCGACATCCGGTTTTTTGACGAAGACAAACTGTTTACTGCCGCCATCCTCAATACCGCGGACGCCAGTCAGCGAATCGGCGGGGCGATACCCTATGAATCCGTGACCGATGGTATTGAACTTATGCGGAAACTGGAATCGGCCCTGGGGCCCGCTTCCCCGGCCTCCGGCGCGGAAAAGACCGCCGCGGCCCTCGATACGGTCCTATCCGGCGCGGCAGCATCCGGCGACCCGGCATCTATGGACGGTACTCCCGGTGGTATGCCCGGTGGTACGCCCATGGTTCCGCCGGCCGCCGCGATGATCCTGGTTAACGGGGGCAGTTTCCGTATGGGCAGCGGCTACAGCAGGCTGGAAAGCCCGGTCCATGAGGTAGAGATCAGTAGTTTCTATATAGGGACCAATGAAGTGACCCAGGAAGAATGGATGGAGATCATGGAGGATAATCCCAGCTATTTTAAGGGGGATCATCTTCCGGTAGAGAATATAAGCTGGTACGACGCGGCGGAGTATTGTAACAAACGCAGCGTCAAAGAAGGGCTGGCCCCGGCGTATCAGGGCAGCGGCGATGCCATGGTCTGCGATTTTACCGCCTCCGGTTACCGGCTGCCCACTGAAGCGGAATGGGAATATGCCGCCCGGTGGGGT
>JAITBE010000062.1 GCA_031283755.1 Spirochaetaceae bacterium | reverse complement strand
AAAAGATCCATGCCGTTACTGATGACGCCCAAAAGCAGGGCGCCGATGACCATGTCGCTTACATTGCCTATGCCGCCGGTAAAGCTTACGCCGCCTATGATACACCCGGCTATGGCATCAAGTTCATAGCTGTTGCCCGCCGCGGGAGACGCCGACTTAAGCCGGGCCGCGAGGATTACGCTTCCCAAACCTACCAGTATGCCTTCTATAAGATAGGTTTTAATCTTTACAAAATCCACATTGATACCTGCGGCCCTGGCAGCTTCTTCATTGCTTCCAACGGCGTAGATATAGCGTCCCAGGGGCCGTTTGTTAAGAATATACCAGGTAGCCAGTATGGCAATTATATAAATAATCACCGGCCAGGGAATGGGACCCAGAGAAGCGGACCCCAGATAATTAAACGCCTCGGGAAAACCGCCAACGGGCATACCATGGGCAACAATTTGGGCAAGCCCCCGGCCTATGGACATGGTGCCCATAGTAACGATAAAGGCGGGGATACGGGCTTTGGAAATTATCGTTCCCGCAACCAGGGCAACCAGCATTGATATACCGATACCCGCAAGATACCCAATGCCCCAGGGAAGGCCCATGTAAAAATCCCCGTTACTGGTCGAAACAATTACACCGGCCACAACCCCCGCCAAAGCAAAGGTAGAACCTATGCCTAAATCTATCTGGTTCATGATAATTAAGAGGCCGACGCCCAAAGTGGCAATGCCGATACACGAAACCTGGCGCAGAACATTAATCAGGTTGGCGGCACGTAAAAAATTGGGCCGTGCGATTGACAAAAGCACGACAATAATAAAAAATCCGATAAGGATACCGTGATCGTTAATCTCGCGGTCAACCATCATACGTATAAGTTCTTTTTCCGCAACATCATGCACATTGCCGGTAAAAATAAATTTGCCGTCCCGTAAAACTGTTACAGATTCGCAGACCCCGTATATTTCTTCCATTTTTCAAATTTTTTTACTGAAGTCTGAGCCCAGGGCCTGGGGTGGGCCTGATTCCTCCTTTCGGGGTATTGGTAAACACCACCCGTCCCCCAGTCCTCGGCCGGTAAAATAACCGGGACCCGACATCTCTTGACATAACCATAATTGATATATCAACATATATCATTATGGAAGGTGATGATAAAATTGGCCCTAACCTTCAACCCTCTTATAAACGAATATATGACTACCTATATGACGAAATATCCCTGGGTAAACTGGCTATAGGTAATAAGGTTCCATCGGAAAAAGAACTATGCCATAAATTTCAGGTCAGCCGCATTACCAGCAAACGGGCCTTGGAAATGTTGGCCGAACAGGGTTTTATTTCCCGGTTCCCCGGGAAAGGTTCTTTTGTAACCGCGGTCAAAGCGGGCGAGCTTGGCAAAGGTGCTGCATCTTCCCGTCTCATCGGTTTTATTATCCCCGATTTTGGCGATTCCTTTGGAACAAGATTAATTCACAGTATAGAAGAAAACTGTTCCGCCCTGGGTTATAACCTTTTAATAAAGCGGACCCGAGACATTGCTGCCGAAGAAGAAAAGGCCATTACCGCCTTGGTTGAACAGAACCCTGCGGGGATCCTCATAGTGCCGGTCCATAGTGAATACTATAATTCGGAGATCCTCAAATTGATCCTCAACAAAAAAGCCCTGGTCTTTGTTGATCGGAATATGCGGGGACTCGCGGTTCCATCGGTTTGTACCGACAATATCGCTGCCGCCGAATTGGGGGTGGAGTATTTATTCCGTCTGGGGCACCGGAATATCGCCTTTTACTCGGGACCTATCGAGTATACTTCCTCTATAGAGGACCGTCATCAGGGCTTTATGAAGGCTTTTATCGAATTTGGCGTAAGTTACAATCCCGCCTTGTTGTGCGCAGAGCTTAGCAGCAGTTGGATCTATCCCTTTTATGCCGGGGAGCGGGTCTCGTCGGATGTGGAACTGATCAAAAACCACCTCCTGGCCCATCCGGAAATTACCGCGGCCTTTACCGTTGAATATAATACGGCCTTAATCGTTAAAAGCGCTGTCTGCGCCCTGGGGTATACGGTGCCAAAAGATTTTTCCATTCTGAGTTTTGATGCCCCCGCTGCCTTTGTCGGTGTCCCTGAATTTACCCACTTATATCAGGATGAATACGCCATAGGAAAACAGGCGGTAGATTTCCTGCACCGAATCATTCACGGAGCCGATCCGGTTTCTTTGCAGGATGTGAAGATCCCCGCGAAATTGATCCTGGGAGCATCCACGGCCCCCCTGAACGAGGAACCGTACAGGTTCTATTCCGGTTGAGCAGACGCTGTTGACGGGGTTCCCAAATTTCAGTTTTTGGAACTGCTTTAAATGATATATCATATTATATTAGGAATATAATATCTTGACAAATTAGCCTGGTTGATATATGATTTTTATGGATTTTTTTAAGATCCAGTCGCTTTGGGGAGCGCTTCTGAGAGGATGTGGGACTATATGCAGCGCATATATCCTGCCTTTATTGGTTGGGACTACTTTCTATGAGGGGGCAGACGTATGATCAAAATTAATACCAACCATGGGCAGCTTGCCCCGCTTTGGAACTATTTTAAAAGTCAGGAGGGAAACCTCCATTTCCGCCGGATCTGCGCCGAGCTCCGCTTCCTTTCCTCCCTCTCAGATTCCCGGGGAGGGGTTTATGATACCCTTTTACGGGAAACCGCGGAAAAACTTGCGGCCGGAATTGAAACCGAGGGTATCGTTACCGCCAGGGCCGTACAACAAGCGGAAGCGTCCCTTTCCGCCCTGGCCGCTGAGGCAAAGGCGTATGAATTTTTATGTGTCGCCCATGCCCACATTGATATGAATTGGATGTGGGGATACCACGAGACCGTGGCCGTTACCCTGGCAACCATGTCTACCATGCTGGATATGATGGAAGAATTTCCGGATTTTATCTTTTCCCAATCCCAGGCATCAGTATACCGGATCGTTGAAGAATATGCCCCGGAGTTGCTTGAAAAAATCAAACAGCGGGTTCGGGAAGGCCGCTGGGAGATCCTTGCCTCTACCTGGGTTGAATGCGATAAAAACATGCCCTCCGGCGAGAGTTTGACCCGGCATATCTTGTATACCAAAGCGTATATTTCCAAAATCTTCGGTATTCCGGCGGAGGATCTGGTTATAGATTTTGAGCCGGATACCTTTGGCCATAGCCGTAATATCCCGGAAATTTGCCAATCCGGGGGAGTACAGTACTATTATCACTGCCGTGGACAAATTGGTGAAAAGATACTCTACCGCTGGAAAGCGCCGTCGGGAAGTGATATTATCGTATATACCGAACCTTTTTGGTATAACTGGGACATAGAGGACTCCACCGCCGAATACGCTCCGGAGCTTGCCCGGCTTACGGGAAGTAAAACCCTGCTTAAGGTGTACGGCGTGGGGGATCACGGCGGCGGGCCGACCCGGCGGGACATCAGCCGGTTGATAGAGATGAATTCCTGGCCGCTGTTTCCCCGGTTTACCTTTGGCCGCATGGCGGACTATTTTAGGAAAATCTCGGGGTTGAAAGAAAAGCTCCCGGTACTTGATGATGAGATCAACTTTCTCTGCGACGGTTGTTATACCACCCAGACCAGGATCAAGGCGGGGAACCGGAAGGCGGAACGGCTGATGCGGGAAGCGGAATTTTACGCCGGCGCCGCCATGGTATACGCGGGCCAGGAGTATCCCGGCGCATCTTTGGCCGGAGCTTGGCAAAAATTGCTCTTTAACCAATTTCACGATATTATCCCCGGCTCCGGAGTTACCGAAACCCGGGAATACGCCTCGGGACTCTACCAGGAGATCTTCGCCACGGCGGAATCCGTCCGTACCCTGGCGCTGGAAGCTATTTCGGCGCGGATCAACACGGCGGCTCTTTTTGAGAGAAACGCCCTGCCCTTGCAGGGGGGGGAACTCTCCGAATCCCGGGGTCAGGGCGCCGGCGTTGGATACGGCCAGACCGGACAGGGGATAGGTAAAAAACGGGTCTATCATTTCTTTAATCCCCTGCCCTTTGACCGGCGGGAGATAAGCGCCTTAACGGTCTGGGATTACGAGGGTGATTTTTCCCAGGTTACGGCCCGGGATCATACCGGGAAGCCGTTGCCAAGCCAGGCAGGGGAGTCCGGCGCCTATTGGGGTCATCATTTCGACACCCTCCTGGTGGATGTCTTTGTACCGGCCTGCGGATATTCCTGTATTAGTATTGATGAAGAACCGAATTATTCCCCTAAAACCTTCTTTATAAGTGATATGCGGATTCAGCATCCGGACCGTTTTGTTCTGGAAAACGAGATTGTCCGGGTTACTTTGAATCCCCTGGACGGCAGCATCGGGTCCTTTATCGACAAGGCAAGCGGGACTGAAATGGTTCCTCCCCGGGGCGGCTTCGGCATCTTCCGTTTGGCCCTGGAGGATGTTCATCAGGGAGTAACCAATTGGTTACCGGGTATGTCCGCCTGGTTTATCGGACGGTACAAGCGGATTATCCCTATCACCGAGGGCTTCGAGATTACCCCGGTGATCGCCGGCGCGGGGCAAAACACGGATCCTTACCAACAATCCGGCACGCCTCTCTTTAACCGGGAAATTCTCCGCACTGCCTATAAGCTCCGCACGGTCTTTGGTAATGCCTCGGTACTGGAAATCGTCATTTCCCTGGACGCCGGTTCCGGGCTGTTGCGCTATGAGGTGACCTGCGATTGGCGGGAATTCGGCTCCGGTGAAACCGGGGTCCCCAACTTACATTTTTATCTGCCCCTAAACTATAAAGGCAAATACCACTTTGATGTTCCCTTTGGGATAACCGAACGGGAAAGCCGGAATATGGATCTTCCTGCGGAAAGTTTTGTTTTTGCCGGGAACCCCGGCGCTCCCGTATCCCTGGCCTTGTTTTCCATGGATAAATACGGTTTCCGTTGCCTGGAAGACAGTATGGCCCTGACCTTGATCCGGGGCGCCTATGAACCGGATTTGACCCCGGAAACCGGGCGGCACCAGATATCCTTTGCCGTCGCCTCCGTAGCGGCGGCCGCGGGTATGGATACCCTGGTCAGGGAAAGTCAGGCCTATGGTCATCCCTTTACCGTTATCTCCGGGAAGCGGCCAGGAACGGCCAAGAAAGGCATGGATATCCAAAGCAGCCTGTTGCGGACTGCCCCGAACAGCGCCCCAGGCATCGTCCTTTCGGCGGTCAAACGGCCCGAGGCGGGAGGAAATAAACTGTTATTGCGGGTATATGAATCCGCGGGCAAGGCGGGCGACGCGGTCTTTCAGCTTGGCTTTACCGCCAGGGCGGCGTATTTTACCGACGCCACCGAAGGAAAACGGCTCGGGGCGTGTACCCTGGGGGACCAGGGCAGGACCCTTGCTTTTCCGGTACCCGCCTACAGCGTCCGGGCGGTCATCGTGGAGGGGGAATGAAGAACCCAGGAGCAAGCTCCGGGGTATGGACCCTTCGCAACGAATCAACAAGCTCGCCCTGAAGCTCCCCCGCGCAAGGGGGTTCCTGGGTATTGGACGGATAAAATTTTTGGTTTGGAAATTGCAGGTGTATTCCTGTAAAAAATATTTGATTGTGAGGAGAAACGTATGAAACGAATTATTACCCTAATATGCGCACTGCTTATTATCGGTACAGTCGCGGTATTTGCCAGTGGTAGTGGTCAGCAGGGGAGCAGCGCTCCTGCTGCGGCAGGGGAGAAAGTTATATTTTGGACTTCCCATACCGCCCATGATCTTGAGGTACTCCGGGAAATTGTCGCGGCCTATAACGCGACCAAGCCCGCCGTTCCGGTGGAGATAGTCAATGTCCCGGGATCAGAAACGGAGATCACCAAGTTGGCGACCTCTATCCGCGGCGGTACCGCCCCGGACGTGTACTTCCTTGACCGCTTTACTATTGCCGAACGGGCCGCGGCGGGGATGCTGGAAGATATCACCCCGGTTCTTAACCGGCTCGATCCTAACCTCAAGAGTAAATATCTTGATTTCGCCTGGCAGGAAACCCAGTACAAAGGTAAAACCTACGGACTGCCCCTGGATACGGATGTCCGGGCTATCTTTTATCGGAAGGATATGCTCCGGGCGGCCGGGATAGACCTGACCCCCTTTGATCCCGCCAATGGTCCCATGACCATTGCCCAGATGCGGGAAGCTTCTTTTAAATTAAACAAAACCGACGCCCAGGGCAATTATGTCCAAACCGGTTTGGTTCCCTTTGCCACCGAACTCCAGGGCTGGCATTATATCTGGGGTTTTGTGTACGGCGGTCAGTTCGCCAATATCCCCCAGGGAAAGGTTACCCCCCTGGACCCGGGAGTTGTGTCGGCTTACCAACTGTTCTATGACTGGGCCAAGGATATGGGTCCCCAGAAGATCCAAACCTTCCTCTCTACCTACACGCCCCCCAACAATCCGCCCCAGAATAACCCCTTCATCACCGGTAACATAGCCATCATGGTGAACGGCGACTGGATGATCAGCCAGTTCCGGGAGTATGCCCCGAATCTGGAATATGGGATCACCTATCTGCCCGTACCAAAAGCGGGGGACAAACCCACTTCCTTTGCCGGCGGATGGTCCCTGGTTGTTCCTGTGGGAAGCAAACGGCTTGAAGCGGCGGTCCGGTTTATGGTGTGGGCCTGCGGCGCCGACGGCCAGCGGCTCTATACCAAAGGAACCACCCATCTGCCCACCTATGCCTCGTTGATGAACGAAACGGGCCTTTTCACCACCGAACATCAGTTCTTTAGAAGCATCCTGCCCGTAGCCCGCAGCCGCCCGGTTCTTCCGGTGGGCGCTTTCTACTGGGATCAGCTCACCGCCGCTCAGAACGCGGTGGTGGACAACACCTCGACTCCCCAGCAGGCGCTGCGGGCCGTGGAGGAACAAACCCAGGCCCAGCTGAATAAGTTCCTTCCCCTTCAGTAAGGGACCCGGTTGGGGCTGTCCGAAAGGCAAGGAAGCTTGCCTTTCGGATCGCTTCTTTAAACTAAGTTTGAGCAAGCAAGAGCAACAGGTTAAGGATTGGTTCCCCATAGATGAAAGTATGACGAGAAGACCGGAGCCGGGCCGCATGAGGCAGGCGGAATATTAAGCCTGTTTTTTACGATCCGGTAACGTGGCGTGTCCTCTGACATCAAGGGTGATCCCTCTTCTTAACCTGTGAGTGGTATTGAAAGCGTGGGTCCCTAAGCTGGGGCCGTCACGTTAGCTGCCAGCGAAATACTCCCCTCTTTCACGGCGGGGAGTATTTTTAGGTAAGGAAAATGGTATGACCCGATTAGAAAAACGGAATCTGAAAAACGGACTTTTATTCTGCGCCCCCTGGATTTTTGGATTTATTGCGTTACAGATATATCCTATTCTTTATTCCTTTTATTTAAGCACCACCGATTACAGCGGTTTTGGAAAAGCCCTATTTATCGGCTTGGCTAATTTTAAGGAATTAATCAAAGATCCACTGGCGAGGTTGGCTGCCTATAATACTTTGTATTATACCGCTTTTGCGGTTCCTGTGGGCATTGTGGTGGCTATCCTGCTTGCCCTGGCTATGAACCAGAAGGTTCGGGAGGTGCCGGTTTACCGGGCGATTATTTATCTGCCCTCAATTCTGCCTGCCTTCGCGCTGGTGTACGTTTGGCTTCTTTTTACCAATCCGGCCTATGGTCTTTTAAGCAGAATTTTTACCTTCTTCCATTTGCCTTCGATTGATTGGATTGGGGACCGTCATTTTACTAAACCTTCGGTGGTGATCCTGGCCCAATACGGCGCGGGAAATGCCGCATTAATTTTCCTGGCGTCCCTCCGTTCAATTCCCCGAGACCTTTACGAATCCGCGGAGATTGACGGCGCGGGAATTTTTAGAAAATTTTTTACGATAACATTACCTATGATTACGCCCATCATACTTTATGATTTGATCTGGGGGTTAAGTGCCGGCCTCCAGGCCTTTACCCAGGCATATCTTATGGCGTCCGGAGGAACCCGCGGTATTGTAGGTCCTTCCAATTCCTTGATGTTCTACGTGGTTTATATCTATAAAACCGCCTTTCAGTATTCCCGGATGGGGTACGCTGCGGCTATGGCTCTCTTCCTATTTGCAGTTAGTGTCATCATTGCCTTGGGAGTCTTTAAGTGGGGACGCAGCTGGGTCCACTATGAATCGGAATAGGAGTTACGAATGATAAAAAAACTAACCCTTCAATACCTTGTCAGAATACTCCTAGAAAGGGTGATTCCCCGGATAATCCTTATCTTTATGTGCATCCTGTTTATTATGCCCTTTTATTGGATGCTGATCAGCGCGGTAAAGGCCCCCGCCGAATTGCTTGCGATACCTCCCTCGCTGTTCCCTCGGGAATTCCATTTTGAAAATTATTATGAGGCAACTCAATATATTCCCTTTTTCCGTTATATGCTTAACACCCTGATAATCGCCACCTTCGCTGTTATCGGAGCGATTTTTTCCAACTCGGTGGTATCCTACGGGTTAAGCCGTATCCAATGGCGGGGACGGGACCTGGTATTTTATATCGTCATCGCTACCATGTTTATTCCCTTTCCGGTTACCATGATAGCCCTCTTTGATATATTCGCCAAATTCCGCCTGATAAACACCTATGTACCCCTTACGCTGCCCTACTTTGTCGGAACGGCGACCCAAATATTTATGATGCGCCAATACCTTTTGGGGGTACCCAAGGAAATTTCCGATGCCGGGCTTATAGACGGCGCTAATGAATTTCAGATCTTTACCCGGCTTATCCTGCCCATCATGCGGCCGGTTATTGCCGTGGTGGCCATATTTACTGCCGTGGCCTCCTGGAACGACTTCCTGACTCCGCTGATATACTTGCACCAGGAGGATATCTATCCCATTTCCATTGGTCTCCAACTTTTCCGATCCGAACACGGGCTGGAATACCAGCTGCTTATGGCGGCGGCATCCATGGTGGCCCTTCCGGTGGTGGTCATCTTTCTGTGTTTCCAGCGTTTCTTTGTGGAGGGTATTACCATCGGCGCGATAAAGGGATAAGAACAGCTTCGGAAATCATGTTGTGTTCCCCTAGCAGCCTGTTGCGCTTGTGGATTTTTGCGCCATCAGTAACGCAAAAATCCTGATTATCGGGGTTATTTTCGGAGTTTGCAGGGTAAAAAATCGCCTGACAGGCGATTTTTTGGGGTTTTACGCGCGAAGCGCAACAAACTCCTGGGTTTTTGACCATCCCCACAGGGGCTTTCTCAAAATTTCAGTTTTTTGGAAAACAACCTTGAAATTCGCAGTTTTGTAAGGCTAAAGCCTGAAAAACTGCAAGAACCTGTTCCAAAACCATACGTGTTAGCGCATAGCTAATTAGTCTTGGGACAGGTTCTATATAACAAACAAGAGGAGTATTTATGTTAACACCCAAGATAGAACCCCGGATAAAGCAATACCTGGGATTTCTGAAATTGAACCGGTACCGGGAGGCGGCGGCCCTCGATTTTGAAACCTTTGAAACGGATAAAACCTTCCGCGGCCCCCCGGAACCGGCGGCGTGGAAAAAAATAACCAGTCCCTATCAATACGGCACCCCCTGGCATTGTTCCTGGTTCAAGGCGGTCTTCCGCTGTCCCGGCAACGCCTCCTACCCTCTGTTCCTCCGGGTAATACCCAACGCCGACTCCCTGGTGTTCAT
>JAITBE010000052.1 GCA_031283755.1 Spirochaetaceae bacterium | reverse complement strand
AATACCCGGTCCGTTCAGGAAGCCGCCGCCGAAGCGGGGATACAGCTCCTCTTTTCCAACGCCGAGCAGAAACAGGAAAACCAGATCAAGGCCATCCGTTCCTTTATCGCCTATCAGGTGGACGTGATCGCCTTTGTGCCCATTGTGGCCGACGGCTGGGATAACGTGCTGCAGGAGGCAAAGGACGCGGGGATTCCGGTGCTGGTTACGGACCGGAAGATCAACGTAAAGGACGAAAGTCTTTACGCGGGTTTTATCGGGACCGACAGCATCGAGGAGGGCCGGAACGCGGGGAGATTTCTTCTCGAAAAATTCCGGGACCGCCTCGGCCGGGGGGAGCCCGTCCGGATCGTGGAGTTAAGCGGGACCGTGGGGTCTTCGCCCGCGGTGGGCCGGGCGGAGGGTTTCAGGGAGATCATCGAGTCCTATCCGCAGTTTCAAATAGTGTTCAGCGAGTCCGGGGATTTTCTGCGATCCAAGGGCTATGAACTTATGCGGGCTGTTCTGGATACCCATAGGGATATTGACGCCATTTTTTCCCATAACGACGGCATGACCCTGGGTATCCTTGACGCCATGAAAGAAAGGGAATTAAAGCCGGGCGTTGACATCGTTATTGTTACTATCGACGCCGAGCAGGCGGCTATTGACGCTCTGAGCCGGGGCGAACTGAACTGCGTTATCGAATGTAACCCCAAACAGGGCCCGATGATTATGGAACTGGCCCTGGCTCTGGCCCGGGGGGAACAGATAGAGCCGCTTATCCATGTCGAGGAACAGGTATTTTACGAGGGGGAAGATCTGTCGGCGCTGGAAGCGCGGGGATATTGAAGTGGCGCATCAGGGCGGCTTGTTTGACCGGATACGGTTTTTTTTCCCCGGCAAAAGTTCCGGTTCAAGCATCAAGGGCACCATAAAGGCGTCCCACATTGTCATTATCGGCGTTATGCTGATTCCCCTGTTTATAAGCATCATCGTTTCCATGTTAAGCACCGTAAGTTATGACCGGCTGATAAGTAATGTCAGCAAGGCCAACCGCCTGAACCAGATCGTAAAGGCCGATATTGCCAATGAACTGTGGGATATTGTGGCGGGCAACAAATCCTTTGCCCAGGGAAGCCAGTACGGGATCATCGGCGACATTAACGGCCGCCTGGACGACATCAAAAGCACCACGGTGGGGACGGAAAACCGGCAGCTTCTGGAGGTGGCCGGCCGGGCCATAAATACCCTGACCCGTTATGTGGACCGGCTGGGCAGCCAGATGGAGGACTCCTTTCCGGTGGTGGAAAACGAGCGGATTCTGGATGAGATCCGGGGGGTGTCCCTCCTGATATCCGAAATACTGCAGGATTTTATCGTCCTGGAAATCGAATCCGCCGTCGCGGCCAACGAGGAGATCAAACGCCGGGCCATAATCATCGGCTGCATAGAATTGGGGGTTATGGTCCTTGCCACGGTTTTTTCGGTGCTGGTGCAAATATCGGTATCCTCCAATATCGAAAGATCCACCGGCGCCCTGGTTTCCTGGTCAAACCACGTCGCCGGGGGAGATCTCAGCGCCCGGGCCCGGGCGCCCCGGATTGCCGAATTCCACAGCCTGACCGAAAACCTGAACCTGATGGCGGAAAAAATAAAAACCCTCCTGGAAGACAATATCCGGGAACAGCAGAACCGGCAGAAATCCGAGATGAAGGCGCTCCTGGCCCAGATAACTCCCCACTTTTTGTACAATACCCTGGATTCCATTGTCTGGCTCGCGGAGGGAAAACACTACGAAGAGGTGGTTTCCATAACCAGGGCCTTTTCCAATTTTTTCCGCATTTCCCTGAACCAGGGCAGTGAATGGGTAACGGTTCACGATGAATTTAAACATATCGAAAGCTACCTGACCATCCAGAAGATCCGTTACCGGGACATCCTGGATTATTCCATCGAATATGAGCAGGATATGGAGAAAAAAATCATCCTGAAGCTTTTGCTCCAGCCATTGGTGGAAAACGCCCTCTACCACGGCATAAAAAACAAACGGGGCCAGGGAATGATCCGGGTCCGGGGCTGGCAGGACGCCGGTTTTCTGTGGTTCAGCATTGCCGATAATGGTATCGGCATTACCAGGGAGCAGCTTGAAAATATCAGGAACCAGCTTCGGGCGGCTCCGGCCCCCGATGCCCAAACCACCATTTACGGCCTCTACAATATAAGCCGGCGGCTGGAATTGTACTATGGCCGCCAGGACCTGCTGGAAATACACAGCGTTTACCGGGAGGAGACGGTGGTTACCTTGCGGATTCCTGGAGAATACCATGTATAAGGTCTTTCTGGTGGAAGATGAAATTGTCGTCCGGGAGGGGATACGGAACAGCATCCCCTGGGAAAAAACACCCTACACCCTGGCGGGGGAGGCCCCGGACGGTGAGATGGCCCTTTCCATCATCATGGATCTAAAACCCGATATTCTGATTACCGATATCAAGATGCCCTTTATGGACGGCCTTACCCTTTGCCGGATCGTAAAAAAGACCCTCCCCTGGATAAAGGTCATCATCCTTTCGGGGCACGACGAATTTGAGTATGCCCGAAAGGCTATTTCCATCGGCGTTGAGGAATACCTCCTCAAACCCGTATCCTCCCAGGACATGATCGCCGCCCTGGACAAAATCGCCGCGCGGATCGATGAGGAAAAAGAAAAACTGCTCAGCATTGAACATCTTAAAAAACAGGCGCAGTCCCGCGCGGATATTTTGCGGGAAAGGTGGCTCCTCGATTTTGTCCACGGCAGGATTCCCCCCGGAGAAACCATCGAGCAGGCCAGGGAATTGAACATCGATCTGATAGCCCGGTCCTATATCGCCGCGGTTATCGCCGTGCTGCCGTCCGGGTTCTCCTCTGTCGGGGAGAACCCGGTTACAGAAAAATTGTCAGGGGAACATACACCTTTTCTTCCGGTTAAGGCGATCATCAAATCAATTACGGAAAAATACTCGAATGTTATACTTTTCCCGGCAGACGAAAAAAAATACGTTATGCTGATCAGAGAAAATTTTCCGCCCGTTCCCGGTACGGATGAGGGCAGCGTAAAAAAGGCCGAAGAATCCATGGAAGAGTCGGTCTATTCCATTGCCCAGGGGATCAAGTA
>JAITBE010000048.1 GCA_031283755.1 Spirochaetaceae bacterium | reverse complement strand
TAGGGCGGCCCCGAAAGGATATGATCCGCCCCCAGCCGCAGGGCAAATTCCTGTTTTTCCCTGATCCGTTCCATCACCCAGATCTCGCATTTGGGCTGGATAATCTTGAGGCACTGTACCACCCCAAGCCCTATGGTGCCGCAGCCTAAAACCAGGATCTTGTCCCCCGCCGCCGGAGGCGCCATAAGCACCGAATGGAGGGAAACCGCCGTGGGTTCCACCATGACCGCCTGGTCGTCGCTCAGATCGTCGTGAATTTTGCTTAGCTGCTGCTCCGGGGCAAGGTAATAGTCCCCGAACCCCGCCCCGGTATCGGGGAGGCGGAGAGGGGAGGGTTCCCCGTAATTTTCACAGAGGCAATAATTCCCTTCGGCACAGAACCGGCAGGGTTCCTCAATACCCTTATTGCCACAGCAGGACATATACTCCCGTAGGGTCACCCGGTCGCCTTTTTGGTACTTGGTAACACCGGAACCGATCTCTTCCACGATACCCACGGTTTCATGGCCCAGGTAGGTCCGCGTCGATCCGGGCAGAGGTTCCAAGGCGCAGTCAATACCGGTGGTAGCTTTAAAAAAACTCAAGTCCGTACCGCAGACTCCGGTGGCGATATTACGGATCCGCAGCCATTTTGGCCCCGGCAGGGGCGGGTCCGGCAGGTTCCGGTCGTATTTGACCGGGTTAAGGCCGGTAAAAAGCAGGGCGGGCATATGTTTTGCCGCGAATTTGGTAAAAAGCACCTTGGGGATGTTTTTCTCAAAATAAATAGTCTTCATAATCCGTCCCTTCGATGAGCGAGTGGTTAAACTGCCGGTAGATTAGGTTAACATCCCTTGGAGGATCGCCATAAAGTCATTGAGGTACATGGCGTATTCCGGGGAACCCACAATTTCTACATAACCCTGTTCCACTCCGGGAACAAAACCCACATCTTTGAGCAGGACCTTCATAGCCCCGTCGATGCTGAAAAAGTGGAATAACACAAAGGGGGTGCGCCGGGTATAGATTCCGTGGCCGGACTTCGATTTTCCCGCCTTGACCCGGAGGTAGCAGGCAACGGCGGGTTCTTTATTTTCCGGCCCGCCGTCCACGATAAACTGATAGATCCGGTCAGGCTGACGGCGGCACCATTCAGCCATGCCGGGATCCCCCAGCTTGTTGTAGGTCGACAGGGCCCGGGTTATCATATAGAGGCTCATCTTGACCTTGAGGGCCTTTTTAACCGGGTCCTTGGGACGCTGGGAGGGCATCATGATCATCAGGGACATGAGGAGGGAAAAGACCTTGAGGAGCAGTCCGAGTTTGGCGAATCCCTTGATAGCCGGCAGGGCGGCGCCCCCCCGGAACATGGTATTCATCTTCGCCACCGTGGGGAAACGCAAGGTGATGTCCGGCGAAGGGGTCGTCCCCTGGACAATCGTCAGTTTACCCCGATCAAAGGTCAGGGTACAGGCGATTAAATCCCCGTCGTTTTCCGCGCAGATCTGGACGGTCCCTTGTACCTCGCGGAAACGGGCCTTCATTTTGGGGTCGTCGTCAAGGACAACCTGCATAACCGGAAAAGCGGCATTAAAAAACAACTGCACTGTCATTAGATCCTGGGGTGTAGCAGACAAAATATTCCTCCCCTTATGTTTTACGGACTACTCGTCGTTCCAGTCCTCGTCGGCTTCAAATTCCATACCCAGCATTTCCCGTACCTTTTCAACGATACCGTTACTGTCCAGGCCGTAGTGGGCATACAGATCCTCCGCGTAACCGATGGTGGCAAATTCATCCTGGAGGCCGTGTTTTTTGAATACACACCCCTTTCCGGATTCGGCGATAACCCCGCCCACGGCATCTCCCAGCCCGCCCATCACATTGTGTTCTTCCACTACCAGGATCCGCCGGGTGCCGGTTACGGCCTTGATAATGGCCTCCCGATCCAGGGGCTTGATGGTATGCATGTTGAGTATCCGGATGGAGAGCTTGTCCTGTTCCTGGAGGGTTTTTGCCGCCTGAATCGCCTGAAGTACCGTAATACCGCAGCAAATAATGGTGAGGTCCGTGCCCTCCTGCATCACCGTCGCCTTACCTATGGTAAAGGGATAATCCTCATTTTCGTAACAGGGGGGCTCAAAACCCCGGCCGATACGGATATATACCGGTCCGGGTATATCCAGGCATGCCCGGACCGCCCGGCTGGTCTCAATACCGTCGGCGGGACAGATCACGGTCATGTTGGCGATGGATCGCATCACCGCAAAATCCTCGGTACAATGATGGGTGGTACCGGCATGGCCGAAGGAAATACCCCCATGGGTGGCGATGATCTTCACCGGAAGGTTCTGATAGGCGATGTCGGTACGGACCTGTTCCCCGGCCCTGAGACAGGCAAAGATCGCCATGGTTGAGGCAAAGGGGATAAGTCCTGCCTTGGCTAAACCCGCGGCGACGCCGAACATATTCTGTTCAGCGATACCTACATTAAAAAACCGCTCCGGAAAGGCCTTGGCAAAATGTACGATGGCGGTGGTTTGGGCCAGATCCGCACTCAATCCCACGATACGATCGTTATATTTACCCATCTCCGCAAGGGTCCGGCCGTAAATTTCCCGGGCCGTCATGGTTGCCGAATCATAACAGTTCCAGGTGGTTCCGGTAACTACCGCCATGTTATATCCCCCCTTTCATAATAGAAGCCTTTGCCTTTTCGCAAAGTTCCGAATCGCCGGAACCGTAATGCCATACCACGTTGTTTTCCATAAAGTCCACCCCTTTACCTTTGACCGTATTGGCCAAAATGAGGACCGGTTTATCCACCGCAGCCCAACCCCGGTCCAGGGCGGCGGCCAGCTCGTCAAAGTTATGGCCGTCCACTTCGATGACCTCAAGGCCGAAGGCCCGCCATTTATCTCCCAAGGGTTCCAGGGCCATGACATCCTCAGTCCCGCCGTCTATCATCAGGCGGTTCCGGTCCACGATGGTGATCACGTTTCCCAGTTTAAAATGGGCCAGGGCCATGGCCGCTTCCCAGACGCTTCCCTCACAACACTCCCCATCCCCCAAAAGACAGACGGTCTTAAAGCTTTTTTTGAGGTACCGCGCTCCCAGTCCCAAGCCTGCCGCCATGGAGAGGCCGTGTCCCAGGGACCCTGCGGAGGCATCGCAGCCCACCACTTTGTTGCTGTCCGGGTGCATAGCAAAGGGGGAACCAAAATGATTAAAAGATTTTAACTCTTCTTCGGGGAAAAACCCCTTTTTAGCCAGTACCGGGATAAATCCCGCCGCCGCATGACCCTTGGAGAGGATGAACCGGTCCCGATCCGGCCATTGAGGCTCTTCAACCTTAACCGTAAGATACTTAAAGTAGAGGATTGTGAGAATCTCCACAATAGAAAGGGATCCCCCCACATGAGCCCCCCCGGACCAGGCCATAACATCCACGATGGTCAGCCGTAACTCCCGGGCAAGGGTGGTAAGCTCTTGAATTTCCTCATCACTACAGGGCATATAAACCTCCCGTATTATTTTATGACAATCCATGGTGTAGTGTTCCGAAACAGAGAATAATTAAGTATGTTTTACTTTATGAAGAAAGTCAACAAAAATTTTTGGCACGAAAATTTTTGTATTGTCAACGAGCAGTAGAAATATCCCCCTATTTCGTTCAGTAGAAATGTCGGATTTTGAAAAGGCTCAAGAATAAATTTTTTCCCGGGCGGCCCAAAAAAGCTTGAAAGGACGTGCCCCCGGTGTTATCCTCTAAAAGGATGCGGCATAGGCGGTACGGAGTCTTTTTTTTTCTCCTCTGTTTTCTGGCTGGAAAGCCGGTGGTCCTGGTCCGCGGGACAGACCACCTTGAGGCCTTTGCCGACCCTCGCCAAATCTGGGGAGATGGGCTTGAAGGGATGATTGAGGAAGCCTACCGTCAATGTTTTAAAACCTATATTATCGGCGGCAGGATCATGAACCTCAGGATACCCTTTGCGGAAAACCACGAACGGGATAAACTTTCCGATCAGGACTGGGAATTCCTTGGGGGAGGCAAAGGGAATCCCGCATCCCTCTGGGAGGCGGTTGGTCAAGTCCTGGATACCGAAGATTTTAAACAATACACCCATGTTCTGGGGGACGGCCGGGAAAAGGTTATTATCTTTGACATATCCGAGCGAACCTGGACCGTTTCTTTGGACCTCTTCGACATAGCCCGAATGAAGGCCGGAGCCTACCACGGGCTTCCCCACAAGCCCTATGTGCTGGTTTCGGGCCGGGGGCTCGAACCGGCGGACGTGTACAATTACCTTTATTGTGTGGGCTGGACGGGCATGGATTGTTCCGGCTTTGTATGGCATATTCTCTCCTCCATCGCCCGCCGGCAGGGTCTGGATCTGGGCCGTTCCCTCAGCCGGGCCCTGGGTGTTCCCCGGGGCGGAGATCCCTCCTATTATGCGGGAACCTGGTTTTATAATTCCTCTGATTCCCAGATAATCAGCGTGCCCGATAAAATCGGACAGCTGCGTCCTGGCGACATCCTTCTCTTTCGGGGCGCCGACGGAGACATGGTCCATTCGGCGATCATCCAGTCCGTTGATTTTCACCGGGGAATCATCCGGTACCTCCAGAGTACTGATGAAGCTCCATTGGAGGATCGGGGAGTCCACGAGTCCTTTGTTTATTTTGATCCCTCCCGGCCGGAAATGAGCCTTAAAGACCCCGATCTGCGATGGACCCAAAGCCGCCGCCCCCCTTTTCCCGGAGAAAGGGCGTCCCCTTTCTCCGATGACGGTGAACGGTACCGGGCCTATAGGGAACTGGGGGGCGGCAGGGTGGTCCGGCTCCGGGCATTAAACCTTTCCGGCCGGAAAAACCAGCCCTCGGGAAACCGGTAGGATAAAGGCATTAGATCGGTGGGAGAGGCCGGTTGGTTCCAGTCTTACAGATTTTTTCCAACGAACTTTTGGTTCACCGGATGCGAATGGTGTTGTTTTAGCGGACATTGTTCAGAAATTGAAGTTTCCGCATAATACTGAGCCTTTTTCAGGCTCGATCCGAGCAAATTTTTCCCGCCTTTTCGGATGGTCCCTGGTAAAAGTAAAAACATCCACCCTGGTTTTCAACCATATCGCCAAATAGGGGATTACATCAAAATTTTCAAAAAAAATACATTTTTTGTTTTTTAGGTGTATTTCGTCCAAAAGAACACTTCTAACATTTGAAGTAATACAGGGGCTGTTTCAAGACCAAATTGAGCTTTGAAACAGTTTTGAAGACCTTTAAAATTCCACCCTCGGGGGATCGAATTTTTAGAGACCTTCCTGTTTTATAAGGAGGCAGTTATGTCGTTGTCAATACATACCAAGGTTATTTTCATTATATTGGCAATAATCGCGGGGATGACCGCAGCCAGCGTTTTTATCGGAATAACTTTAACCCGTCGTAATCTTATAAAAACCATTGAAAATGACATGGGGGTATCGGGAGCCATCGCTGAACAGCTTATTTCAGAAAAGGTGGGCCGTATACGGGCCGACATGAGGCTTATCGCGGAAAAATGCCGGAACATGGATGATGAACAGATCGGCGAAATTTTACGGAACGAAGTCGCTGCTCAGGGTTATTTGGACATAGGGCTGATATACCGGGACGGTAAAATGCTGTCCTATGGCGTGAAGAAGCCGGATTATAGAATTTCTGAAAACGAGAATGCCCGCCGGGCCTTGAGGGGTGAAACAGTTATGAGTACCACCCAATTTAACAACTATGGGGATCTTATCATGCGTTTCTGGCTGCCCCTGGAGAACAGGACGCTGGTGGTCAGCCTGCCGGGAACGGTGATCAGCGACGTGCTGACCCAATTCAGAATATGGAAATCGGGAAGTATTTTTGCCCTTGACCATGATGGGGTGATAATTGCCAATACACGGCCGTACCTGGTTTTGGGCCGCCTTAATTATATCAAAATGGCGGAAACCGAAAACACGTACCGCCAAATGGCGACTGTATTTTCCCACATGGTTCAAGGTGAAATCGGAACAGGGGAATACAGTTACGAAGGCGTCCCCCGGATCTGCGCCTACCGGCCCATTCAAGGTACCGACGGCTGGTCCCTGGGAGTAGCCTGCCCCATCGTCGAAAGCCCTGTTTCCCATGTGGTACAGTCCTTTTTGATTTCCGGGGCCGTATTCCTTGGCTTAGGACTTTTAGCCGCGTTTTTTGCGGCGGGTTTTATTTCCCGTCCCTTTGAAAAAATGGAAGAACTTGCCTTGGTGGCCAAATCTTCATCGGAGGCAAAAAGCCATTTTCTGGCCAACATGAGCCACGAGATGCGTACTCCCCTTAACGCCATTATCGGGTTTTCCGAAATGGAACTGGGCAAAGGACAGGAAAGGGAGGCGCAAACCCGCTATCCCCCCGAGACCCGGGAAAGCCTGGAAAAAATTTACAATTCCGGCATAACCCTTCTGGGGCTTATAAACGATATTCTGGATATCTCCAAAATTGAATCGGGAAAATTTGAGCTTGTCCCGGTGAATTACGATATGGCAAGCCTGCTGAACGATACGGTAGCCCTCAATATCGTGCGTATCGGCAGCAGACCCATTATCTTTAAGCTGGATATCGATGAAAACCTGCCCGCCCGGCTTTTCGGCGACGAGCTGCGGATAAAACAGATCCTCAACAACCTCCTTTCCAACGCCTTTAAGTACACCAAGGAAGGAACCGTCATTCTGCGGATCCGCTGCGAGCGGGACAGCATGGGGGTATGGATGAACATCACTGTTTCCGATACCGGTATGGGTATACGGGAGGAAGACATGGGCAAACTCTTCGGTGAATACAACCAGGTAGATACAAAAAGCAACCGTCATATTGAGGGGACCGGTTTGGGGCTTGCCATCACCAAGCGGATGGTAGGGATGATGAACGGCGGTATTTCCGTAGAAAGCGCCTACGGTAAGGGGACTATTTTTACGGTCCGCCTTCTCCAGGGTTTTATCAGCGAAACGGCCATCGGCAAGAACGTTGCCGAAAATCTTACGCAATTTCGGTATACCATGGCCCGCCAGGACCGGAACAGGCAGTTGGTGAAGAGTTTTATTCCCTACGCCAAGGTCCTGGTAGTTGACGATGTGGCTGTCAACCTTGATCTTGCCCGGGGAATCATGAAGCCCTACGGTATGACCGTAGACTGTGTTACCAGTGGGAAAGCGGCCGTCGATCTGTTACGGAAGGGAGAACCCCGGTATAACGCTGTTTTCATGGACCATATGATGCCCGGCATGGACGGTATCGAAGCGGTAAGGATCATCAGAAATGAAATAGATAGTGATTACGCCAGAACCATACCCATTATCGCCCTTACGGCCAATGCGATTATCGGTAATGATGAGTTGTTTCTTAAAAACGGTTTTCAGGACTTTCTTACCAAGCCCATAGATATTATGAAGATGAATGAATCAATTAATCGTTGGGTACGGGATAAAAAATTGGAGAAAGAACTGGGGTTAGACAAGGAAA
>JAITBE010000044.1 GCA_031283755.1 Spirochaetaceae bacterium | reverse complement strand
ATAAAACGGAAACGGCTAAAAAAAATACCCGAAACTATGTTTTTAAGCGAGGCGTCTTTGGCCCGTGAATGGAGCGCCCCTGAAGAAGATGAGGCATGGCGGAATTTGTAAAGGGCGATGTGGTAATTATTCCTTTCCCGTTTTCCGATCTTTCCGGCGCTAAACGGCGGCCCGCTTTTGTGGTTGCCGATATACCCGGCCCGGATATCATACTCTGCCAAATAACCAGTAAAGCAAAGTCAGATCCGTATGCGGTGATGCTTGAGAATTCCGATTTCGTTTCCGGCTCGCTTCCTCTTGCGAGTTATATTCGTCCAAACAAATTATTTACCGCCGATAAGAGCATTATCCTTTCAGTTGCCGGTCAGGTATCGGATACAAAAACAAACGCGGTTATTTCGATTCTGATTGAATTAATTCACAGCAGGGTCTGATACCTCAAGAAACAGACGGCAGCGC
This sequence comes from Spirochaetaceae bacterium, assembly GCA_031283755.1. Classification (GTDB taxonomy): domain Bacteria; phylum Spirochaetota; class Spirochaetia; order Treponematales; family Breznakiellaceae; genus JAIRMO01. The sequence continues at coordinate 8,978 of JAITBE010000044.1, read as the reverse complement.
TTCTCCCCGCCATGAAGCTAAACTTGACCCACAAAACTGCCATCCGCCACGGAAACATACCTCACGAACAAGGGATGATTTTTGAATGAAAATCTCGGGTGGTCTGTGAGGTTAGTGGTTCATATTCTTCCCCCCGCGTAACATGAGTTATTAAGCGGAAATGTCCTTACCAAAAGCACAACCCGGATCCGGCCCTTGTTCCCAAAACCGGTCTATGATGGCTTCCAGGTCCCCCGGGGTGATAAGTTTCGCCGCTATGGCGCCGATAAAAGCGGCTCCCAGGGCGGAACCTCCGTCAAAGCCGGGGACCCGAATCTCCCGGTTAAACTGCCGTTTAAGCGATTCCCTAAAAAGCTCGTTTTTCCGTACCGCACTCCCGGCGGCCACTATGGAGGTAACGGGATCAAAAAGAGGGCCCAGATCCCGCTTAAATTCCACCAGTTCCCGAACTATACCGTCGATGCTTCCCCGGACCAGATTCCCCACGGTCAGGTTATCCAGGCCGATTCCGGTAATGGAGCCCCGCCGGACCGGGTCCCGGCGGGTTCCGTTCAGGGTGGTGTCGAAAACCAGAGGAGAAGCCGGGGAATTCTCCCGGGCCGCCTCTTTCATCAGCCGGAACACCGCTTCATCATCCGCCGGACCGGACCCGCCCCGGCGGATGATTTCCCGGAAAAGATCCGCCAAAACCTCGTAGGCCTTTCCCGCGGCAAGGGTCGCCCCTACGTGAAGATACCCCAAGCCCAGGTAAGGGCGGAGCTCCATGGCCGGGGAACACTGTTCCAATGGGGAATACACCGAGATTTGGCCGCTGGTTCCAATGCTGATAAGGCAGGTTTCGGCGGGCCGGGCCACGGTCCCTAAAAAACCGGCCTGATTATCCCCCACCGGATAGGCCGCCGGGACGCCCTCGGGGGTTTCCCCGGCCAGGGTAAAGGGTTCCGCCAACTCAAGAAAGGTCAGGGGCCGCAGGGACAGGGCTTCCTCCAGCGCGGGCCGGTTAAAACCGTTTTTAACCGGATCAAAGGCGCCGAAACAGGCCAGGTTGCTGGCATCGGTTTTTTCCAGGGGCTTCCCCAAAATAGCCCCGGTCACCAATTCGTTGATCCCCAGGATACGCCTGGCCCCATGGGGGACCCGTTTAAACAGGCAGTTGGCGTAATGGGTTAACAGGCCGTATCCTACCGGCAGGGTCAGGCCGGTTTTTTCGGCAAACTGTTTTTGGGGACTGGTTTTCCCCAGGGGTTCCGAACCATGGCGGTCCAGCCAGGTATAGAGGGGCGAAAGGGGCGCTCCCCCTTCATCGGCGTACACGATTCCGTGAACCTGACCGGTCACCCCCAGGGAGTGTATGGGCCCCGTCACCGAAGCCAACATCTCCCGCACGGAGTTAATGATCCCCTGGGGATCCTGGAAATATGCCCGGGGATCCTCCGAATCCACCCGCCGGTTCGGAGCCGAACGCCGCTCCCTGATCCGGCAGGCATCCAAATCCACCAGAAACAATTCCACATTTGTGGTTCCTATATCAATTCCCGCGACAACCATATTCCCTCCCAAAAAACTTTTATTTCACCTTGACGATTCTCCCAAGCTATTCCTACAATTAAAATATGCAATTTGAACTGAGTAAAGCCCTCATGGATGATATTTTATTTTCCATGGAAGATCAAAATCAGGAATTTTTCGTGGATACTCATGAAGGGGTCCTGATTAACAGGGAAGATATAGACGAAGAACCGGCGGATGAGGAAAACCGGTTTATTGCCCTTCCTATCTGGGATTCCTCCGATGGGTACCGTTTAATGGAGCGTTTTGCCGCAGGTTTCAGAAACCCCATAGTCCGGGAGCGGCTGACCGACGCCTTAAACCGGGGGAAAGGGGTGTTCCGGGCATTTAAAAATGTCCTCAGCGTCTACCCCGAATCGGAACGGTTGTGGTTTACCTTTAAAGACCGGGAGATGAAAAGGAGTATCCTTAAATGGTATAATGCCCTCCGGGAAGAATGGGGTCTGGATCGTATTGGGACAGAACCGGAGGAAACCGACGACCTGATTCTGGAAGATTTCAAATTCCGCAAAGGCGGACCGGAAGACACGATCCCGGCGGCCGAATTACACCGGCGTTGTCTTGAGGATTACCGGGAATATGCGGAAAAAAACGGATTAACCGGCTCCCTGGAAGTATCTTTTGAGGACCCCCGGGGGCTATTTCCCGGGGATTTATCCCTGGTAGCCGAAACCGGCCACGGCGATTTTGCCGCCTATATTTCCTCGATCCACAAGGATTCGGTCCTCCACATCACCGCTCTGGAGGTAAATCCCGAATACCGCGGGCTCGGCCTGGGGGAAACCCTGCTTTCCCGTTTGGTGACCATGATCGATCCTGCCGTAATATCCACCATATTAGTGGATATTCCCTGTGATTCCGAAGGATTCTCCCGGGTATTATTGCGGGCAAACTTTAAGCCCTATGTTTCCCGATACAGTTTAAAGCTGTCCGGAAAGCCGGTCTTGAGCAAAGAACAAATTTATGGCAATGTTAATTAAACTTGTCCGAAACCAACCGGGTTTTGGACAAGTTCACCGGCGTTGTTTCAAAATATCAAATTTTGAACCGCCGCAAGTAAAAATGGGAGATTCCCAGGAGTAGGAAAATTGAATGATTTCTCAGATCGATGACGCGGAAATAAAAAAACATTTGGCTGAATTTCTTGAAAAAATTCATACCGAGGCGGACCCGGAGCTTTTAAACGCCTATCGTTCCCTTATCAGGCGGGAAGTATCATTGTTTAAAAGATCCTACCTGAGCGCCTATCTTTTGATGTTATTTGAAGAAAAAAACAACCGGGGGCGTTCCGGCAAACACGGAAAACGCGGCGTCCCAAAAGACCGGGGAGAGGTCAACCATTATCCCTTAGCGGAGGAAGACTCGGCCCGGTTATTTATCGGAATAGGCAGGAATCGAAAGGTTTTTCCCCGGGAACTCCTGGGACTCATCAACGCCAAAACCGCGGTGCCCCGGGAGGATATCGGGGCCATCCGTATATTGGATAACTATTCTTTTGTACAGGTCCGTACCACATCGGCGGATAAAATTATTGAAACCCTGGACGGCATCTCCTTCCGGGGCAGAACCCTGGTGGTAAATTACGCCCGGAACCGGAAAGAAGAGTCCGCGGAAGAAAGTGATCCGGAGCTGTTCGGGGGAGAGGATCCCCCGGAATTAGCGCAGGAAGAAGATAGCCATACCGACCAAAACTATCATTCCGATAAAGAATATATTGACGACTAATCCGACAAGGAGCATGAACCAGGATAGTGTCTCCAGAAGACGGCCCCTGAGGGTATAACCCTTGGCCAGGGTCTCGGGTTCCCCCGGGATCGCTCCCCAGGGAGCGAAAAGATCCCGGGGTTGGCCGGGAAGTTTTCCCTGGTCCGCGAGGTCCCCGGCCGCTTCAGTTTGCGGCGCCCCTTCTCCGTCCGTGGCGCCAAACACATACCAATTTCTCCCCTTACGGAGGGGCTCTCCGGGAATAAGCAGGGGAACCGTTTCTTCATCGGCGGGCAGGGCGGCGCAGGATACATACCCATAGTATTCGCCGTCCGGGAGTTTGGTTATTTTCTCCCCGGGGAAAAAATAAGAGAGGGGAAGCCTGACCAAATCACGGCAGAAGCGGTAAACCCCGGCCTGTCGTCTGAGCCTCCGGTACACTATGGTAAAGATCATCCCCGGTGGCAAGAAGGGGTAGAAGGGGATAAACAGGGCAATAAAAGCGGCAATGGAGGTTACGCGGAAGGCGGGTCTTGAAAGGAACGAAAAGGCCATGATGATCAGGGAAAAGGCCCCCAAGGTAAGCCCATAGGGGGTAAACCGGTTCCAATATTTGCTTTGATGTTGTCCCGCCCGGATGACCCCGTTAGTCAGGGAACGTTCGGGACCATCATAAAATATGACCAGCAGGGGATTTTCTTTGGTGGAAACAAAGGTCATCCGGTTGCCCAGGGGCCTCAGAAGTCCGCCGACGAAAACCCGGGCGCCCTCGGTCAGGGTGGAAACCCGGTCCCAACGGATCCGTTCCGGCGCTTCCTCTTCGGGATAGAAGGATTCCGGTACCTCTTCCCCCTTGGGCATGGGGAAAAGATAGGTTTGGGCGCCGGAAATGGCCACGGGGACGGTGAGTTTTGTACTCCGGATCCACAGGGTACGCCCGTCGGTGGACTCAAACCCCCCGATAAACCGGAAAAGCCCCTCCTCAGTGGTTTGATACGCGGTATAATCCAGAAAAGGTTTCAGCCTGAGCTTGTTAAACCACTGCTGGAAATTCCGCCACGAGCGGTGGTTGAAAATAGCCCCCACCATCGGAACGAGACCATACCAGAAAACAACCAGCGCGATGATTACTAGTAAATGATATATCCTCAGGGTATAATTCCTCCATGATCGACCATATTCTGGTAGGGGCCATAGCAACCAATTGTTGGATCCTCCCGGTGTCCGTTCCGGGGGAACCTGAACTTGGGAAAACCGAACCCCAGGAGGGCATTGTTATCGATCCCGGAGCGGATGCTCCGGCAATTATTGCCCGGCTTCGGCGGCTTCACCTCCGGCCCCGGTATATTATACTGACCCATGGCCATTTTGACCATATCGCCGCCCTGCCGGATCTGATCCAGGCCTTTGAAGAAAGCGGCCCCCCGGAAATAGCGATCCACCGGGATGATAAAAATTACCTTGGCCCCAACGCCTATGAGATTCATCAGCAGAGTTTTGCCGTTGCCGGGGGCGCCGATTATGTGGACGCCCTCTGGCAAGATCTGCCTGCCCCTACCAGGCTGCTCTCCGAGGGGGACACCATCGGCCCCTTCAAGGTCCTCCATCTGCCCGGGCATAGCCCCGGCTCCGCGGGATTTCTCCTGGAACGGGAAAAAATTCTCTTTAGCGGGGACACCTTGTTTAAGGCGGGAATCGGCCGCACCGATCTTCCCGGCGGGGACTGGCAGGTCCTTCAAAAAAGCCTGGACCGGCTTTTGGCCCTGGACCAGGCAATTACCGTTTACCCCGGCCACGGCCCCCTTACCTCTATCGGAGAAGAACAGGCCCGGGAAGGCTGGTTTTAAACCCTAACTCCGCTCAGGCAGCCTATATTCTCTAATTCTTTGTAGTATAAAGAATTACGATGATTATATACTATGGAATAGACTATATAATTAATTTGCCTATGGATGGATATAATTCGTTATAATATAAGGAATTACGTGATAGACAGCCTATTTTGGGCGGAGTTAGGGTTTAAACGTTTGCGGGCTTTCCTAAATTCCCCGAAGGAAAAAAAGAGCCGCCGCCGAAAGGAGGAAAACGGCGGCGGCGAAAAGTAAATCATGGAGGAGGTCTTACATATAATATAACAAAATGTCTTCGGGGGGGTTACAAAAAATTAAAAACTCACTTAAAATTCCTCACAAATTTAATATATATTGCACTCCGGTAGAAACCCGCAGCGCCGCGCCTATGTCCGCTTTCCGGTCATCGTCCAGGGCGGGATCCTTAACATAGGACTGCCAGGCAATCTCCCCATAGAAAGAAAGGGCCCCCCGGGAAAGTTCAAAGGAAAAGGGCGCCACTGTAATGCCTATTTCCCCCAGCCAACTATTCCCGCCGGTATAGCGCCGCGTTTCGTTACCGGTATTGAGTACCGGCGATCCGATGGCAAAGGCGGGACCCGCAAAGATCCTGATAACATCCTTAAACCCCGCGGAAACCGTTACGGGCATCCTGAAAACATGCAGGGCCGTATCCCATTGGGGCCTGAGTTCCAGCCCGATCCTCATCGGCAGGGACAGGACGGGAACATCATAAAAAACCCCCGCCTGCATCACCGCCCCTCTAAAAGCAGAGTTATTTTCCAATAAACTGTTCCAGGAGGGGGCCAGCCCGAATCCTAAATGGAAACGGCCCGGCTCATCTCCGGCGATTTTACTTCTCTCCGGCAGGGGCTCCGGTTTCGTTGCGGGACCGATCGAATCCCCGGAAGGCAGGATCCTTCCGGCCCCCGCAAAGGTATTTTTCCAGTAGCTTGTACTGAGTTTAGAATAGATCACGCCGGTCTCTTGTCCCGAAGAAGCGGCATGGATAAATTTGCCATTGCCGGCGTAGAGGCCCACATGGGACAGGGGGCCGGTGGTGTTAAAAAACACCAGATCCCCGGGCATAAGGTTTGCCTCCTGGATGGGCTCCACCCAGGCGTGGAGTTCGGCGGTCGTCCGGGGGATGTCTATTCCCAGGGCGTCCCGAAAGCTCAGGTAGACCAGGCCGGAACAGTCCAGGCCCTGCCGGTCTGTGCCCCCGTAAAGATAGGGGGTCCCCTGATATTGCTCCGCCGCGGCGATAACCCGGGAACGGTCTTCCTGGGGAGATACGCCCGTGGAGGCAAGGGGTATCGCGGCAAAAAGACCCTTTCCGGGAAGGACCGTCAAGAGGAAGAAAAATGCCGTTTCAATACCCCAAAATTTTATCCGCACTTAATAATTATCGGTGAAAATAAAATTTTTTTGTAGCCCCGGAACAAAAAAAATTATTGGGTTACAAATTCCGATCCCCGGGTCTTTTTAACCGTAAGGGATGTGAGGGCCAAATAGAGGTAAGGATATCCGTCTTCATCGTAACTTTGCAAGTTTCCCACCGCTTCTACCCAGGCGTCTTCGTCGGGATACTTTCTCTTATCGGGATCGTCCCAGACCACCTCGAACCCCGCGTTTCCATCATACCCGCAGCAACCCGGTCCATAACGGATGACAAAACAATAGGTGTTTTCATAGCCGATTTCGGACTTAAAAAGTCCCTCCAGCTTGATGGTTTTCCCCAGATAATCTTCCGGGTTAAGGTACACGTCATTGGTTTGGGCTATAAACATCTTTTCCTTTATTTCAATTATGCCGTCCGAATCCCGGAAACCAGAGCTCTTTTCCAAAACCCCGTGGGTCTTTACCACTTCCGCCGCCGGCAGTTCCCCGGAACCGGCGTCAAAGCTTCCCGGGATGTTCCCTGCCCCGGAAGACAACGTTCCGGAGGAATAGCCGGGGATAATCACCGATTGGGTACCGGCTTGATTTTTGGGGGCGGGGCCAACCCGGTTTCCACAAGCGCCCAGGGTCAATAAAAGTAACATTATTCCCAACAAACGCCGGGCGTGATAACGCCCCTTCAATCCTTCCCTATAATTCCGGCCCTGAAGGATCGATAAAAACTCACCGGAATTACCGATGGGGGATACGCTGGTTTTTTTCATCTTTGAACGCTCCCTTTAAAAAATCTGATTCCCCAAAACAAGAGGAAAGCCAAGATATTGATAATCACCACACTGGCGCCGGTGGGGGTGGCGTAGATATAGGAGATCACCACCCCGATGAAAAAACAGATCACCGAAACCAAGGCGGAACAGATGGTTACGGTTTTAAATTTTTTGCAGAGCCGCATGGCGGTAAGGGCAGGGAAAATAATCAAACTGGAAATAAGCATGGCCCCCATCATCCGCATCCCCAACACAATGGTGATGGCGGTGAGAAAGGCGATCAGCATATTATATACCCCGGTTTTGGTGCCCGTGGCTTTGGCGAAGGTTTCGTCAAAGGTAACCGCGAAGATTTTATGGTAAAAGACAATAAAAAGGAAAAGGACCGTTACCGACAGGATGATACTCAGGGTAACATCGTTTTTATTCATCGCCAGAATGCTGCCGAAAAGATAGTTACAGACATCGGTGTTCATCCCGGTGGTCATGGAGATCACCACCACCCCCAGGGCCAGGGCCCCGGTGGACACAATGGCAATGGCTGCGTCCCCTTTGATGATATGCTGTTCACTGAGCCTGAGCAGAAGAAAGGCCGCGGTTACCACGATGGGAATAGAAACCGCCAGGGGGGCGGCGTTCATGGCCGTGGCAATGGCCAGGGCCCCAAACCCCACATGGGATAAACCGTCGCCAATCATGGAGTACCGTTTCAGGACCAGGCTTACCCCCAAAAGAGAGGCGCAGAGGGATACTAAAAATCCCACGATAACCGCCCGGACCAGAAAAGCATAAGAAAACATCTCGATAAGAAGTTCGATCATACCGGCTCCTGGGGACTACCCAAAAAACGCTTTCCTAAGGGGGAAGCCGCGTATTCGGCGCTGGTCCCAAAAAAAAGCTGATCCTTCTTTATATGGAGGATATGGCTGGCATAATTTACCGCCCCGGGAATATCATGGGAAACCATGATAATGGTAAGCCCCGCCTCCTGGTTAAGCCGCCGCAAGGTCCGGTAAAGCTCCACGGTAACCACCGGGTCGAGCCCCGCGGCGGGCTCGTCTAGGACGAGGAGCTTTTTACCCGCACAAAGAGAGCGGGCGATGAGGACCCGCTGCTGCTGCCCTCCGGAAAGCTCCCGGTAACACTGGTTCCGGAGCTCCCCAATCCCCAGGGAATCCAAATTTTCATCCGCCGCCCTTTTATCCTCCCGGGAATAAAAGGGCCGGAGCCCCCGGCCGCTGAGCCGCCCGGAAAGGACCACCTCGTAAACCCCCGCGGGAAAATCCATCTGCGCGGCCCGGTATTGGGGAAGGTAACCGATTTCATTTGGTTTAAGACCCTCCATCAATAGCTGCCCATCCTGGGGCGATTTAAGTCCCAGGATGCCCTTGATCAGGGTGCTTTTACCGGAGCCGTTTTCCCCGGTAATCCCCAGATAATCCCCTCCCCTTATGGTAAAATTAAGCCCCCGTACTGCGGGGGTCCCCTCATAAGCAAAGGACAAGTTCCGGCATTGGATAAGGATCATGACATATTCAGTTTATCCCCCTGGTGAAAAAAAAACAACCGGCCGGCCGCCGGAACGGCATTTTGCGCTTTACCGGCGAAGTCCCGCGGGGGAGCGGCAATTCCCCGGCGGGGGCTAGACGATCGTGGCCAGAATCTACGCACGCTTTGGCGTGGCGTT
>JAITBE010000034.1 GCA_031283755.1 Spirochaetaceae bacterium | reverse complement strand
CCCCATTGTTCCTCTCCATTTCTTGGAGTACAATATGACCAGAAGGGGGCTGGGGTGAAGATCGCATTGGTACATTATCACTTGCACCGGGGGGGCGTAACTTCGGTGATATATAATCAGGCACAGGCCCTCTTGGAAGGAGGGGATGAGGTCCTGATTATTACCGGTGATGAGGTCCCGGCGGACGCTCCCTTTCCCGGGGTATGTGTCAAGGCGCTTCAATATGACCGTCCCGGTCCGCCGGAAGCCCCGGCGCAGGATTCGGGGGAAAAGGCCCGGAGTCTGGCGGATTCCCTTCTGCGGGCCATGGAAAACCATTGGGGAGGGCCCGCGGATATCATCCATGTCCATAATCCCCTGATCCAGAAAAACGCCGCCCTGGTATCCGCCTTGAATATTTTAATCGGCCGGGGGCTTCACTTTTTATTACAAAACCACGATTTGGCCGAAGATTTTCGGCCGGATGTATACAGCCATGACGAATACCCGGAAAACTGCCATTATGCGGTGATCAACAGCCGGGATTATTCTTTTCTTCACCGGACGGGACTTAAAACATCGGGGCTCCATTTATTGCCCAATGAGGTGTTTTCCCTGGATGCCGCCCCGGCCCTGGAGCGGAAGCGTTACCTCTATCCGGTTCGGGCCATTAAGCGAAAAAATCTGGGGGAGGCCCTGTTTTTATCCCTGTTTATTCCCAAAGGAAGAACCATCGCCATTACGCTTCCCCCCACTTCCGAAAAGGACGATAAGGTCTACCGGTTTTGGGTTGCGCTTGCGGAGGAACTCAGGCTGCCTGTGGAATTTGAGATAGGTTCCACCGATACCTTTTCCCGTATTATCGGCAGCGCCTATTGTGTTATTACCACCTCCGTCAAGGAGGGATTCGGCTTTTCTTTTCTTGAACCATGGATCGCCGGCCGGGCGGTGATAGGCAGGCGGATCGATTATGTTTGCAAAGATTTTGAAGATGCCGGGGTACGGTTTGATTCCCTCTATTCTTCAATTAATATCCCTATGGTCTATATTTCCCAGGCCATGCTCCGTAAAAAAATGGATCACACCATTGCGGGGGTTTATGAGGCCTTTGGCCTTGAACCGCCCCATTATATTATCAAAATGTTGAATGATGAACTTTTTTCCCGGGATGAACTTGATTTCGGCCGTATGGACGAGGAGTCCCAGGAATATATCATCCGTACCATGGTTTCCAATGAAGCGGTATTCCGGGATATCGCGGAGGCTAATCCGTTTCTTATGGGACTTGCGGCGTGGCGGCCTGACGAAGACCTTATTATCCGGAACCGGAAGGTCATATCCGATATCTACGGCAGGGAACGGATAGGTCAAAAAATACGGGATATTTATCAGGCGGTGTATACCACCCCGGTGGTTCATAAAATTTCAAAAACCATGCTTCTGGAACTGTACCTGGATCCTTTGCGCTTATCCTTAGTTGAGGTAGGGAATGAATGAGGTCCAAAAGAATAATTTTATCTCCCTGATCCGGAACGCCTCGTCCCCCATATTCCCCTCAGAACATCCGAAGCTTGGCCCTGTCCTGGAAGCTCTTGTTTTTCCCGGCGTCAAAAGCCCGCTCCGGGGGATCCGGGCGGTCCTTTTCGACATCTATGGGACCCTTTTTACCTCCGCCGCCGGGGATATAGGTTCCGGGGACGAATATCGGCGGGGATACCTTGACGCCCTTGCCCTGAAATATATCCCGGGGTGTACCGGGGAAGAACTCAAAAAATATTTTTACGAAGCGATCCGCCAAGCCCATGCCCGGCTTTATCCCCGGAAAGCCTACCCGGAGATTAGAGTCGAGGAAATTTGGGCGTCCCTGTTTCGGGGGGGCCTTGCCCGGTATGGAATAACCGGTATTGATCCGGAAGAATTCGCCCTCCGGTATGAATTGGCGGTGAACCCGGTTTTTCCAAAACCCAATATTCCGGAGCTTTTTGAAAAACTCCAAAAAATCCCGATGATTTTGGGGATCATTTCCAATGCCCAATTTTTTACCCCCCTTTTATTTGAGGTTTTTTTTGATAAACCCCCGGAAGCTCTGGGCTTTGATCCCCGGCTCCTTATCTATTCCTTTGAAGCGGGGGAGGCAAAACCTTCACCGGTTCTTTTCAAAAAGGCGGCGGACCGGCTCGAAGCCCGGGGTGTTTCCCCAGATGCCGTTCTTTTTGTGGGGAATGATATGCTGAACGATATCTACGGCGCCGCTTCCGTGGGCTTTAAAACCGCCCTTTTTGCCGGAGACGGCCGATCCTTAAGGCTTCGGGAGGGAAATCCCCTGATGGAAAGCTTCCTGCCCGATGGCGTAATCCGCTTTTTGTCCGATATTCCCGCTATGATAGGCGAGGGTGTTTCAAAACCCGGCCCGTGATCAATAACCCAAGCTCCGGTTTTTGTATTGGTTATGAAAGCGGTTAAAAACCCGTTTTTCCCTCTGAATTTAGCCGGTATTCCAATGAACCAAAGTTTTAAGCATGTTTTGCGGGTTAATAAATTATCCTTCCCTGCCGAATATTAAAGAAAATGAAACCGGCGGGGGGAAAGGTTGTTTTCTCAAGAAATGAGAGATCTGATTTTTAAGGTAGTCACCTCGTGGCAGGTTATCGTGGTTACGGTGGTCCTGGTAATTTATTGTTTTTTGGTTAACGCCGCGGCCCGGTTGAATAACAAAACCAAGATAAAACTCCCGTCCCTTCCTAAAAAAAACAACCGGATCCTTCCCCCTTCGCAGCCGCCGTCGGAGAGGGGGGGCGATAATACGGATGAGCTGGGGCTTGAGGAGTAAGCTCTTTACCGTTTTACCGTCCAAAGGGTTAGTTTATCTTTCCATAAAAAAATTTTTATTCTTCTGATTTTTTGGTCCCGTAGGAGTATTTTAACCGCCTGTTTTGCCTCATCATCGGACCAGGATAAGGCCGTTTGGGAGAGAATTTCGGCGGCTTCGGTAAAATTATACCGCCGGGAATTTTTGCGGAAAAAATCCAAAAGAGCCGCTTCTTCCCGGAGTTCCCCCCGGGCCCGGCCTTCACAGACATCACAACAGGCCGATTCCGGACTTTCGCCCCCGCCTTCATAATTGAGCAGCCCCAGAAGGGCTTGCCTCCGGCAGGAACCGGTGTTTTTGGCATAGGCCATAAGGTCCAAGAGCCGGGCCTGGTCCGCCGGGGCTTTGGCCCGCCTGAGGGCCGATTCGTCATCGGGCCCCCAGAGCAGGATTGCCTGGGATAGGAGTCCATCCCTTCCGGCCCGGCCTGATTCCTGGAGGTAGGCTTCTACCGAGGGGGGACAGTCCCGGTGTATTACGGTCCGGATATTGGCTTTATCCACCCCCATGCCGTAGGCACAGGTTGAAACCAGTATCCCCCGGGGACTTTTAAAAAACCAGTTTTCGGTTTCAGTTTTTTCTTCCCGGCTTAAGCCCGCATGGTAAAACCGAATTTCGGGATCCCCTAATTCGTTTCGCAGGTACCGGGCCAGATTTTGCGTACCCGGCCGGGAGGAACAAAACACAATAGCGGGCCGTTCGTTTTTTCTGATCAGGTCCCGTACCGTTGGGTTCCGGAGCATACAACCCAGGGCGGCATAGCGTATGTTACTCCGGTCCGGGTTACCGACGATCCGGTGCGCCCCGGTTCCTCCAAAAACATAGGTTCCGATTTTTTCCAGTACCGGCGCGGAGGCGGTAGCGGTAAAGGCCGTCACCAGGGGCAGGATGTCCTCCTCCTGGACGGCTTCTATGATTTCCCTTATCCGCAGATAGCTGGGCCTGAAACTCTCCCCCCATTCACTGACACAGTGGGCTTCATCGATCACCACATGGATGATCTTAAGGCCTTTGAGTTTTCCCATTACCTGGGGGCTTAACAAAACTTCAGGGTTTGCGATGATAAACCGGCCTTTACCGGAACCAACCTTATCCCAGATTTCCTGTCGTTCTTCGGCGCTCTGGCCTCCCCGGAGCAGCACCGGTTCAAAGCCCCGTTCCCTTAACCGCCGTTCCTGATCCGCCATCAGGGACAGGATGGGATAAATCACCAGGGTGGGACCTTCCAGCAGCATGGCGGGTAGTTGAAAACAGAGGGACTTTCCCGCCCCGGTGGGGAGGATCACGATCTGCCTCCCCAGGCTTCCCCGTTCCTCCGGTTCGGGACTTTCCGGATCTGCCCCGCCGTCCTCCTCCCCATTGGCGGGCCTTGTTTCGGTCATTCCGAACTCCTCCTGGTCCGGCAGCTCCGGCCAAAGGACCTTCATCCCCGCGGCCTCCGCCGCTTCCAGGATATTCGTGATCACCAGCCGTTGATAGGGAAAAAGATAGGAAAGGTTAAAAAGCCGCTTTACCGCGTTTCCCAGTGGATCGTCCATATATACCTCCCGGTATATATGGCGCGGAACCGCGGTTTTGCTTCAGGCCGCCGCTAAAATACCGTAATTTTACGGCCCCAAGATGGCACTTCCTGGTTTTTACCAATTATATTACGCGGTTTGTGCGGTCCGGAAAGTTAGCTGCCCTCCGGACCGGGGGTTCGGAATATTTTTGTTTACCGGGGCTTTTCCAAAACTTCAGTTTTGGAAAAGCCTTAAATTTATCGTTCCAGTTTCACGGCTAATGCGATATTTTGGCGGTAATTACCGAAATGTTCCCCAAAAAGATTGATCCCCCCGGGATATTCGCTGTCTTCTTTTACCCCGATCTTAAATGAGATATATTCATTTTCGGAGATACCAAGATCCCCCAGGGTTAGATCCGATGACTTCCTTCCGTCACCGAAACAACCCTGGGCGGAAATCTCCAGGCGGTGGAGTTCTCCATATTGGGTGGAAGTGTCCGGCCACCAATCAGGGTTGTATATACCCCGTTTATCGCCGTAATCTCCGGCGCTGCGGAAGGTGAATACCTCCTGGTGATTTATCCAGACCGTAATATCGCTGGGCCAGTCATTATCATAGCCCGGGGCCTCGGAGCAGGCTTCAAAGGAAAAAGACACCTCCAGGACCTTTTCAGATTTTATAAAATGGTT
>JAITBE010000186.1 GCA_031283755.1 Spirochaetaceae bacterium | reverse complement strand
TCCTGCCGCTCTTTCAGGCTTTCGACGGCCAGGGCCAACTGTTCTTTGGTCTGATCGTAGGGGGCGCTGTACACGTCCTGGACCTTGGTGTCCACGTTGATGATGGTGCTGATGGAGCTGAGGCGGTACTCCCGGGGTTTGGTCTGGTATTCGATATATCCCCGGGGAATATCGACCTTTTTCGGGTCCTGGCTGCACAGCGCGTCCAGGGGCGTGTCGCCCTCCACCACCCGGTTCACCCGGTAGATGCCCGCTTCCAGGCCCTTAAATTCCAAAACCTTGGCCAGCCATTTAGGGGTCAGGGCTCCATACTGGGGCGGCGTCTTGGTAACATTCGCCAGTTGATACGCCGCGTCCCGTCCCAGCGCGTTGATCGCTTTATCTGCCATTTTTGCTCTCCTTGATAGGTACTGTTATATCTACCGTATTAAAATTATTCCTATCGAAATACTATGATATTCTGAAAAACGATCTTTGTCAAGCTGTAATTGACCAATGCATTGACAATGTATTTTGCTAATAATACGATGATAAGAGATGAGGATAAAATGGTTAATGAGAAAAAAACGCTCTATATTGAAACAACCATACCAAGTTATGCAACTTCACGGGAGAGTTCAAATCTGGTAATCGCGGCCCGGCAATTCCTTACAAAACGATTTTGGGAAGAGGAATACGATAACTACCAATTATATACAAGCCAGTATGTAATTGATGAATGTAAACTTGGCGATCCCGAAGCCGCACGGAGACGGCTTAACTTCCTCTTGGGTATAGCGGTTTTACCCAGAACGAAAACGATTACGGAACTTGCGGCAGCATATTTTAACTTGCTGAAAATACCCGGCAGGGCAAAATCCGACTGTTTTCATTTGGCAACCTGTGTCATTGTCAAAATAGACTACCTGTTGAGCTGGAATTGTACGCATTTGGGATTTGCCTCTTACGTGAAAGCCGTGGAGTACAATAATAAACGCGGGCTATGGACGCCATTATTGGTAACGCCGGATTACTTACTTAATCTTGCCGATCATGAGGAGGAAACAACATGAAAGGTTTTTACGATCCGATTATTGCCGAAGTTAGACGCAACAGAGAAAAATTGCTTGAGATATACGGCGGCGTTGACGGCCTGCATAAGCACATGGATGATGAACGGCCGCAGCTTGAAAAAGACGGCTGGCATTTTGTTACCAGCGAAGAAATTACCGCGCTTCAGCGCCGCCATGAAGCGGAGGGGTAATCGTAGGGGGCGCTGTACACGTCCTGGACCTTGGTGTCCACTCGAAATACTATGATATTCTGAAAAACGATCTTTGTCAAGCAAGCAAGCCGCAAGCTTTTCAGACTGTTGGCCAAAATGAGGAATTTATAGCCGGTTTGAAAAATATCATTATTTTGATACTATAATGCCGGGTTATTGGACAAGTCCAATAGGTAAAATCACCCCCTGTCCGCCTTTGGCCGGGCTTCCTCAATAAACCGGCAGGGAGGCGTCCACTTCCTTTGCCCAGGCGTTAAAACCGTCCTGAAGGTTGAGGAGCCTCCCTTTATATCCGGCATCCTGCAGGGCGCGGATGGCGAAAACGCTCCGCTGGCCTATTTTGCAGATAAACACCGCGTCGATCCGCTCGTCAAACTCGTCTATGCGGCGGACCATCTGCCCCAGGGGGATGGGTTTGGCCTGGGGAAATTTCGCGATGGCCCGTTCGTGGGGTTCCCTGATATCGATGATCTGCAGGGGATCGGCCTTATCCATCCTGTTTTTTAATTCCCGGGCGGTGATGACTTCCACCGGGTCTTCGCCGGCCGGTTTTTTAAGGCCGCAGAACTGTTCGTAGTCGATAAGCTCATGGATGGACGGGTGTTCGCCGCAGACAGGGCAGTGGGGGTCCTTGTCCACTTTGAGGGTACGAAAACTCATCTTCCACGCGTCAAAGAGGAGGAGCCGGCCCGCCAGGGTATCGGCGCTATGGTTGGAATACTCGCTGGAACCCACGATGAGTTTCACCACCTCGTTGGCCTGAATGGAGCCTATAATGCCGGGCAGGACCCCCACCACGCCTCCCTCGGCGCAGGAAGGCACCAGGCCCGGGGGCGGCGGCTCCGGGTAGAGGCAGCGGTAGCAGGGGCCTTCTTTGGCGTAGAACACCGAGGCCTGTCCCTCAAACTGGAATATGGAACCGTAGACATTGGGCTTTCCCAAGAGCACACAGGCGTCGTTGACCAGGTAGCGGGTCTGGTAGTTGTCCGTCCCGTCGGCCACGATATCATAGTCCCGGATAATGTCCAGGGCGTTGGCGCTTGAGAGCATGGTATTGTAGGTAATCACCTTGATGTGGGGGTTGATGCCCTTGATCCGATCCTTGGCGGAAGCGACCTTGGGGCGGCCCACGTCCCGGGTACTATGGATCACCTGGCGCTGGAGATTCGATTCTTCCACCAGATCAAAATCCACGATCCCTAAGGTTCCTACCCCGGCGGCGGCGAGGTAAAGCCCCAGGGGAGCTCCCAGGCCGCCGGTTCCCACCAAAAGAACCTTGGCGGCCTTGAGCCGCCGCTGTCCCCGGACGCCGATCTCGGGTAACAGCAGGTGGCGGCTGTAGCGGGAAATTTCTTCGTTGGAAAGATCCGTCAACCGGCTGTCCGGAATAATACTGAGGGCCATTACCGGGCGTCCCCTGTCAACTTAGCCCCTGTCGCGGCATTATCCGGGGGGCGCGCCGGGTTACCGGGGACAGGCCCGATGTCCCCCGTGCCATCCTTACCGCCGGCAATGGCGGGGACCAGCATGAGTACCGCGCCGCCGGAAAGGGGCGTATCCAGCCCCTGCAATTTTTTGATGTTGGTGTCCCCGATAAATATATTGATAAAAGATCGAAGGCTGTTATCATCCTGATACAGATGACGCCTGATGTCCGGGTACTGCTCCGCCAGGGCCGCTATAGCCGCCCCCACGGTGGCCCCCTCAACGGTTACTTCGTCCTGCCGGTCTGTGAAATTCCGCAGGGCGGTGGGAATCTGTATGGTTACCGCCATAATGTTACTTTCTCCTCCAAAAATTGATCTCGCGCGCCGGTGAGTTCCCAGCTTGTCAAATCCGCCGCCTTGCCCCCCTGTACCGCAACAATGACGTAAGAATAAAAAGGCAGGGCCTGTTCCCGGTCATAATCCGAAGGTTTTGCGGGATGATCCGGGTGGGAATGGTAAATTCCCAGGATATCCTTTTTTTGCCGTCGGGCCTCCCTTTCGGCTTGCATCACATCTTCGGGGGTAATAACGAAGCGGTGGTACTGCTCCCCCGCTTCCCGGGCGTTCTCCACCGCCAAGACGGCATCCGCCCGCTTCTCCCCGCCTTCCAGGGCGCCGAACAAAAAACCGCAGCATTCGTTGGGCCAGGCCCGCTCCCCTTCTTCGCGGATCCGTTTTTCCGCTTCGGCGTGTAAGGCAATCATGGGCTTTCGTTCCAAAACTGATCCGACACATACCGCATACCCGTATCGCAGAGGACCGTCACAATCATCGCGGGGGAGATGAGGGTTTCCGCCAGTTTCAAGGCCGCAAGGACATTCGCGGCGGAACTGACCCCAACGTGGATCCCCTCCTCCCGGGCAAGCCGCCGGGCGATGTGGTAGGCTTCTTCGGTATTCACCTCAAGAAACGCGCCGGCCTGGTTTTCATCGTAAAAACCGGGCCTGATGGTACTGGCCATGTGTTTGGTTCCCTCGATACCGTGGAAGGGAGAATCGGGCTGGACGGCGATTACGGTAATGGCGGCATTCAATTCCTTGAGCCGCCGGGAAGTCCCCATAAAGGTACCGGAGGTCCCCATGCCGCAGATAAAATGGGTCAGCTCCCCGCGGGTCTGCTCCCATATTTCACGGCCCGTGCCCTGATAATGGGCCTTCCAGTTGGCATCGTTGTTATATTGGTTGGGATAAAAGTATTTTTCCGGATGGGCCTTTGCCTCCTGCAGGGCGGCGAGGTAGGCCCCGTCAGAACCCTCCAGAGGGCTGGTTTCCACGATTTTCGCGCCGTATTGCCGCATGATGCCCTTGCGTTCCGCCGACGCGTTGGCGGGGAGGAAAACCTTAACCGGAAAACCCAGGACCGCCCCCATCATGGAATAGGCGATTCCGGTGTTGCCGCTGGTGGCGTCGATAATGGTTTTTCCCAGTCCCAGTTTCCCTTGGGCGACACCTTCCAGGAGCATGGCCTTGGCGGCCCGGTCTTTGACCGACCCCGAGGGGTTGCAGAATTCGGCCTTGGCATAGAGGGAGACCCCGGAGGGACGGGGTTTCCCTGCCCGGAGGGAGATTTTTGACAGTTCCAAAAGGGGGGTATTTCCCACCAAGTCCAATATATTCATGGTCTTTATAATTATTCCGATAGATATACTAAGATACTAACATGAAAAAAAATTTCTGTCAAGAGGGGGATTGTGAGTCTTACCTGCGAAGTCCCGTGGGGGCGGGGCAATTGCCCGGCGGGGGCTAGACGATCGTGGCCTTTATCTACGCACGCTTTGGCGTGGCGTTTTTTGTATCACGTCGTGCGCCCCCGCCGGGCAATTGGCCCGCCCCCGCG
>JAITBE010000292.1 GCA_031283755.1 Spirochaetaceae bacterium | reverse complement strand
GGTTGAAACAAGCTTCACCCCATACCGTAACGGCGCGGAGCTGCGTAATATCACCGGGGCCGGCGAAAAACCGGATTTTTCAGGGGTAATCCGCTATACCGCCGACTTTACGGTTTCAGGCGCGGCGGACGCGGCGGCCGCGCTGGACTTCGGCGAGGCAGGGGGGACCGTCTCGCTCAAACTGAACGGGAAAGACTGCGGGCTGCGGATATGCAAGCCCTATGCTTTTGATGTTTCAGGATTGCTCAAAGCGGGGACCAACCGGATAGAAGCGGAAGTTTCCAACACCCTGGTGCAGCAGGTGAAAGATTTTTTCTCGTTTTTCCTCCGGATACCGCCCTCCGGCCTTTTGGGACCAGTGGTTTTACGGCAGTGCTATTGACCCTAACAGGAATCGAACCTGTATAGTCGGTTTAGAAGACCGGGGCTCTATCCATTGAGCTATAGGGCCTTGTTTCAGGGGCCGGCCGGGCCGAGCTCCCTTGTGTTTCGCCCTTGAAATTGGGCAAATTTCATGTAAGAATAATACCGAACATATAGAATATAGGCAATACGGATAAGTATTGCCTGTCAGCTAAGGCGCTTCAAAGCCAACCGGTTTTGAAAAGTTCTATTTAATTGAGTCAGCCTGGCCCCGGGCGGGTTGGCTGAAAATGGAGGGTGTTATGAAGAAACAATGGCTGCCGGCTTTTATCCTTTTGATCTTTTCAGGATGTATTACGAACCCCCTGACAGGGAAAAGTACCATGGCCCTGGTCAATAACGATGAGCTGTTCGCGTCTTCTTTCCAGCAATATGATGAATTCATCAAGGAAAATACGGTCATATCCGGGACGGCGCAGGCCCGGCTTGTGGAACAGGTGGGGACCAGGATTCGGCAGGCCGCTGAAAAATGGCTTGCCGCGGAGGGTCAGGGTGAGTATCTTAGTGATTATCAGTGGGAGTACAAGCTGATTCAGGAAGATACCGTCAACGCGTGGTGTATGCCCGGGGGAAAAATCGTGGTTTACACGGGAATACTCCCCATAACCCAGACCGAAGCGGGGCTGGCCACGGTTATGGGGCATGAGGTCGCCCATGCCCTGCTCAACCACGGGCAGCAGCGCATGAGCGCCGGGGTCCTCCAGGAGGTTGGAGCGGCGGGCGTCAGTCTTGCCACCGGTGAAAAAAGTTCCCAAACCCAGCAGCTCGCCATGACCGCCTATGGGGCGGGGTCGCAGCTTTTTGGCATTCTTCCCTTCAGCCGCAGCCATGAAAACGAGGCGGATCATATTGGGCTTATCCTTATGACCATCGCCGGATATGATCCGGAGGAATCCGTACCCTTTTGGGAACGGATGAGCGCCCAGTCCGGGGGGAATTCCCCCGAATTTCTCAGCACCCACCCCTCGGACTCCCGGCGTATCGGGAATCTTCAAGGGTGGATCCCTGAGGCAAAGGAGAAAGCCCGCTTATTGGGGTCGTAAGGTACGATGTTTGAATATAAAACCCATGGGACCTGTTCTACCAAAATACGGTTTGACATACAGGACGGCAAGATTCATTCCCTTTCGTTCGAAAACGGCTGTGAGGGAAACTTAAAAACCATCGGCATCCTGGTGGAGGGTATGGAAACCGGGGCCCTGGTAAAACGCTTAAAGGGTATCCGCTGCGGCCGCCGGGGAACCTCCTGCGCGGACCAACTGGCCCAAGCCGTGGCCCAGGCCGTTGGAAAGGCTGATTCAAAGGTCTGATCGGCAGGCCGTGTTTTTTGAGGGAGGGCTGTTTCAAAACTTCAGTTTTGAAAACGGCCCAGGGAACGCAAAAAAAACGCCGCCGGTTCCCAGGCCCGCTCCCCGTACCCGCCGGCCATGATCCAGGCCGAAGGAATGGACCGGGCCTGTAAAAAAGTATAGATCGACCAATCCCGGGCAGCGCATTGGTCCAGGGTCAATTTGAGGAGGGCGCTGGAGGGGAGGCCATCGTGTTCATAGGGATCGGCCCCGTCCACCACTATCGCCAGGTCCGGTTTTTGGCCGTGGGAGATGGCTTCCAGCGTATAGAGCCCCTGTTCAAGTTCCGGTACATAGGCCGCTTCCTCTCCCGCTGCCAGGGGAATTTCCACATCCGACGGGATCAAAGGCGCCCGGCCGGGAAGGGCCCCTTGGAGGGTTTCCTCATCCAGGGGCCAGCCCGCGGCCATGTGGACCGAAAGGGTGAGGATTTCCGCCCCGGTTTTGCCGGGTTTAAGGCCCAGCTCCCCCCGGGCCCGGGAAAAAGACACCAGCTCCGCGGTACCGCAGCCCTTATGGGCGTCCACGTCCACCACCCAGATAAGCCGGGCAAGGCCCTCATTTTGGAGTTTCCGGGCGGCGATCATTATATCGTTGACCAGGCAGAACCCCGCCCCGCGGTCATACCGGGCGTGGTGCATACCGCCCCCCAGGTAATAGCAGAATCCCGGCGTCCCGGCCGGTCCCGGCTGCCCCAGGGCCAGGCGGCAGGCCAGATAAGTACCCCCGGCCTGATCCAAAATGGTTTCAAAAAGACCGGTAAGGGGTTTTATTGCCCGGTCCGGCTCATACCGGTGGGGCCTGCCCTGGGGATCGATAAGCTCATAGGCGTTTAAAAGGGCCGGCAGGAGCCCTTCGCCGTAAAGGCCGGTGATAAATTCCCCCTGATGTACCCGTTCCAGATCCCGCCGGTCCGGGACAGTACGGCCCCCCAACCCCCTCATTGCCGGCAGGCCCCGGGCCCCGGAGATATCCAGGACCGGACCGGGAAAACCGGAAAAATCTCCCCCGGCTTTGCCCCCAAGAAATTCCACTATCCGCCCGGCCCGATCCGGGGCAATGGG
>JAITBE010000279.1 GCA_031283755.1 Spirochaetaceae bacterium | reverse complement strand
AGGAGGTATTCAATCCGCTGGCGATCGGGATTACGGTGATAGGCGGAACGGCTATTCCCTTCGTTACCGTAGGCAAGCCAATCCAGAGATATTTCAAGGATTTCACAGGCCCGGACCGCTAAATCGAAATCCAGATATTGGGTACCGTTTATGATTTTAGAGATTGCCGTCCGGGTAATTTGCAATTTGTTGGCAAGTTCAATCTGCCTGAGTTTTTTACGTTTTAAGGCCAGGGCCAATCGTTCGCCGTATCCAGTCATGATAATTATAATATCCTAAAAAACAGAAAAAAATCATTAAAATGATGATTTTGTCTTGACATAGTTCTAAAATGGAGAATATAATCCTTTGTGATAATTTATTTCTAAAATAGAACATTAAGGATT
Source organism: Spirochaetaceae bacterium (assembly GCA_031283755.1). Classification (GTDB taxonomy): domain Bacteria; phylum Spirochaetota; class Spirochaetia; order Treponematales; family Breznakiellaceae; genus JAIRMO01. Next base: position 10,494 of record JAITBE010000279.1, on the reverse strand, counting down.
TTTTATGGAACAGAGGCGTAGGGATCAACCGTTACTGGAGGCCCTCCTGGAGGCGGGACTTGAGGTTAAAACCGTAGAAATAAGGCGTGGAAAAAAGGTGGTGACGGTAGAGAAACGGAAACCCAAGGCACGGAAAAAACCTGGGGACCCGGTTTTATCTGCCACAAAAATACCCAGGTCAAGTGGCTTCTAACAGAAGGAGGAATCGGAGGTACGATAGAAATTATTATGGGAAAAAGTCATAGCAGACAGTCGCGTTTAATCGCAGAGGAGGGGATTATGCAAAAGAAGAAAAAAGATTTTTTTAAGACGATAAAAATCCTTGTTTTGTGCGATATGGTTGTGATGTTCTTAGCTGGGTGTGCATCGACTGCCAACCGGGTTGACGCCGGCACACAAATCGATCTAACCGGCAGATGGAATGACAGTGATGTCCGTATCGTATGCGAAACCCTGGTGGATCAGTGTTTGAATGCAGCAGGGGTTGAACGGGCCATAGCCCAGTATTCCACTTCCCATAGGGGGGAGTTACCTACGGTGATAGTCGGACGTTTTACGAACACTTCAAGTGAACACATTGATACGTCCATCATTTCCAAGATGATGGAAACTGCCATTATTAACAGCGGAAAACTTGAGTTTGTCGCCAGCACCGATATTCGGGAAGGTATTCGGGATGAGCGGGTGGATCAGGCCTATAACGCCAGGGAAGATACTGCCGCCGCCATTGGGAATGAGATCGGCGCCGCCTTCATGTTAACCGGTTCGGTTAAGTCTTCTGTTGAAAAAAGTGACAATACCACGGTCCGAGCCTACTTTGTCGATGCCCAGCTTACCAACATAGAAACCAACCGGATAATCTGGCAGGAGCAAAACGCTGACATTAAAAAGGTCTTCAAACAGACAAAGGCGAGGCTCTAGAAGTCCGACGATCGAAATTTTTGCATGGATGATTGGAACCGTGTCAAAGCTTAACTTGATTTATGCTGTTGGCAAAGCAAAGTTGATATTTTTATTCAGAAAGGAGAAAAAACATGTGCCCGTTGAAGAATTTTTTGTTTTTAATAGTCGGAAGCCTGGCTCTTTTTGCCTGTGCTACCAAACCCGATGTGTACAAGGACATTGATGTCAATATCAATGCTGAGGCGTATGATCAGGCGTTAGGGATAATCACGAGCGATCGGGAATCAAAAAAACCCATTTATCCTGAAAAAAATCTGATCATGTATTATTTGGATAAAGGGATTGTTGAGCATTACGCCGGTAAGTACAAGGAATCGGCGGCGGATCTTGAAGAGGCGGAACGGCTTATTGAAGAAGCTTATACCAAGAGCGTGATCGCCGAAACCAGTTCTTTTGTAGTTAAAGATAATACCAGGGACTATGCCGGTGAAGATTATGAGGATCTATACACCAATGTCTTTAACGCCCTTAACTATTATCATAATGGCGATATTGAAGGTGCCGGCGTTGAAGTCAGGCAGATGACTGAAAAACTTGTCAGGCTTGAAGATAAATATGCCGGCGACAGCGGTAAAGCGAAAGAAGCCTTGGCCGAAACCATAAATTTAATGGGAGGAAAAACCATTGAATTGCCTTCCGGTACACCGGTTCAAGTATCCGATACCGCCCTGGGCCGGTATCTCAGCGCGATTATTTATCGTTCCCTGGGTCAAAACGACTCCGCTCGTATTGACATAGAAGCAATCAGCGTCGCCTATGCCAAAGCTCCCGCGGTCTATACAAATCCCATCCCGGCGTGGATTAATGACGAGCTTGCGGTTCCGGCGGATAAAGCGCGGCTTAATATTTTAGCCTTTGCGGGATTGTCTCCAGTAAAAGAAGAGGAGATTATTATAGTGCCTTCTTTCTTTCAATACGCCACCTATACCGGGCCCTATCTGAGCTCCCTGGAGAAATCAAGGGGGATCGTTTTGGTAAACGGGGGCCTTGATTTCCAAGGAATCCTCCTTCACCTTCCCCATCTTGTCCCCCGGCCCAGCATCATTGACCGGATTGAGGTGGATGTAAACGGAACCAAACTCGATCTGGATCTGCTGGAAGACATGGGAGCGGTGATGACCGAGACCTTTAACGCCAAATATTCATCAACCCTCATAAAAACCTTTGTTCGTACCGTAATAAAGGGCGGAGCCCTTGAAGCTGCCGCACAGGAAGCGTTACAAAATAATAAACCGGAAGTCGCGGTTAAAATGACTGCCATGTCCGGCATGGTTGCCTTTGACAAAACCGAAGCGGCGGATACCCGTTCTTCCCGGTACTTACCGGGGAAGGCCTATGCGGGAGGCATTACCCTTAATCCCGGTACCTATACGGTTGCGATAAATTATTATTCCGGCGGCAGCGTTGTACATTCCGTTGAAAGATCCGTTGATGTGTCTAACGGTAAGCTCAATTTGGTTGAAGCCTTCAGTCTGAAATAGGTTTCAGGATGATAAGAACCAGGTTCATCAGAAAAACCAGGTAAAATACCGGACTATTAAGCAATCCCAAAAATCAGGTTTGGGATTGCTTAACCGGCATAAATATTTTAAAGCTGATATTTTCAGCCATCATGGAGGAAACATGAAAAAGATTTCTTTTAATATTTTGACCGCTGTATTAATGCTTTCATTTGCCGGTTGCGGTACAACCGGCTCTCCGGTGCAGAGCAGCTCTCCGGTGCAAAGCAGCGTCCCAGCCCAAAGTAAGGCTCCGGTGCTTGGCGGTGTTCCGCAATTTGTTAACGATGCGTATCAAAACGCTTCAGAAGATGTTCTTATTGGTGTTGGTACCTACAAAATAGGTAATGATACGTCAAAAATGAGTACCGGTATGACCTTTGCCCAGACCAGGGCCCGGGCGGACATATCCCGCCAGCTTACGACTATCATAAAGGACATGATTACCGATTATACCGCTACCAGCGAGCTTGATCCTGCGAGTTCCCTTTCCTTCCAGGAAAATATTACCCAAGCCCTCTCCAAGGCCGATCTGAAGGGCGCTAAGATTGTGACCTCCAATACGGACGATAAAGGCCTGCTTTGGGTAGTGATGGAATACAGTAAGTCATCGGCGGCCAATGATTATTCAGCGGCACAGGCGGCGGCGAAACTTGCCGTTCCCGCGGCTGCCGCATTTGACGCGATGTCCCGTATGGATAACGCCTTTGATAAGGCTGCTGGTGGCGGTCCGATCCCGGTAGAAGATTAGCGGCTGGGTCTATCCTATACAAGGATTGAAAAACCGGCTTTGGGGAAAACCGCTTTCTTTTGAATCTAAGGGGCAGCTTCAAAATGTTAAATTTTGAAGCTGCCCTAATTTGCCGTTAATTTCACGCGGTTGTAGCGTTGCTCGGAAACTTCAATGTTTTTAGTGGTGGTTGTTTGGAAAATACGGTTTCCGAACAACTCTAATAAAGAGATGCAATGAAGAAGTTTTTTACGCTGTTTTTGGAAAGTGTTCTTTTATTCGCCTCCTGTGCTGGTATTGAGAATATCATGCAAAAAACGGTTGTCCCGGCGGAGGATAGTCAATCCCAGAAAACAACCGATCCTTCCTTTGAGGAAATGTATGACAGTAATTATTGGGTAACCAAGCCTCAAGGGGGCGCCATAACAGTCCTGGGGATTGCCGGCAGACGGAGCAACCGGGAAGAGGCAATAACAGAAGCCCTTGCCGATGCGGCGCGGAAAGCGGCGCTGTACCATGGGGTTCGCGGAGAAAGTGCCGCGGTACTCAATCAAGGATCGGGCAATCTTGATTATTTCAGCGATTTTGATTACCGGTTATATTTACTAAACGATGTTGAGAACTATATCAGTGACTTGGTCTTTGATAGAAACAAGGATATCGTTGAAAAAGATGGCTCCGTCCTTGTACGGGTTCAATACTTTGGCGTTTCCGATATTCCTGTCTATGAAACGATCTTGGGAAACGGTACGCCGGCTTGGGTCAGCGATTACACCGCCTCTGTTCCCGGGTTTTTAATTGCCGTTGGTTATTCAAAAAACAGAGGTTCTCTGCAAAAAACTTATCAGGCTTCTTACGAAAACGCGATTGTTTCCCTGTTGCCCCGTTTGTCGTCGAGGGTTTCCAATGAGGTTATTGATACGGAAGGGGGAAAAATCACCCGGAACATCTCAATCAGCTCAGGAGTTCTGGAAAACGTGATGATCCTGGAAACGTGGTTTGACCGGAAAATAAATGCCCTGTGGACCTTGGTAGCGGCCAAGCAAAAAGCCCCATAATTCAAAAATGGATCCCCGCCTTCCAACTAAGGAGGAAAGATGAAAAGAATTGATATTCTTTTTTTTATGATGAGTATGGTTTTTTTATATGCCTGGGCCCAGGATGTTCCCCTCTGGGTCCATAAACCGTCCGCCCTGTATCCGGAAAGCTCGTATGTTTCCGCAGTCGGATCCGGTCAGGATCGCCCCCGGGCGGAAGCCGGGGCCCTGGGAACCTTGGCCGCGTATTTTAAACAGTCCGTAACCAGTACCGTCACGATTACCGATACCGAACGGCAGGTAAACGGCCGTTCCACATCTGATTCCCGGATGTCCCTGTCCGTTGAAGCCGCCGCCGCGGTGGATACCCTCATGGGGGCGGAGATCAAAAACACCTGGCATGACGGGCAAAACAACACATGGTATGCGGTGGCGGTGATGGAAAAGGCCCGGTGCCGGGAATTGTATTCCGGAGAACTTGATACAACCGTGGATGAGATCACTACCCTCCTCGATGTCTCCGGGGGGATCTCCTTCCATACCATCAGGAACTGTCAAAAGGCCCAGAGGCTTCTCGGGAAAGCCGAACTGTATGCCCTGATTCTAACCCTGCTTGACGGCCCGAACCGTCAGGCCGAAATTTCCCGAATCAACACCGTGGCTGCCGATGTTTTGGCAAAGGCCCAGGCTATTCCGGTGGATGTCCGGGTGGGGGGGGATGTGAACGGCCGGCTCAAGGCGGCTTTTGCGGAAGCCTTTACCGCGGCGGGGTTCAAGACGGGAAACCGCAGTTCCCGTTTCGCCCTGGAGGTTGCGGTAACCCTGGCCCCGGTTACCTTGGGGAAGTATTTTAATACCCGCTATACGGTGGACGCGGTGTTGAAAGATACCCAGACCGGGGCGGAGCTCTTTACCTACAATATCGCCAACAGAGAAGCCCACCCCGGAAGCCAGACGGAGGCGGATAACCGGGCGATTATCGGTGCCGAGAGAAAAATCACGAACGATTTCTCTAAGATATTACAGGAATATCTGAATTCGGATTAAACCGTTTTATCCCGTTTTTTTATGGAGGAAAAAATGAAAAAAGTATGGCTGTTTTGCGCCCTTGTTTTTCTGCCCCTTTCGTATAGTGCGGCGCAGCAGGCGCAATCGATCACCGATGTGATCGCAGATACGGCAGCGAACTATCTTTCGCCCTTTGGAGGGAAGGGCCTGCCCGGTGAAAAATTGCTGATCCTTCATTTTAGGGCGCCGACCACGGCCCTCAACGATTGGGCGGTTGACCGCTTTACCGAGGTATTCAAACAGCGGGGGACCGCGCCGGTTGAACGCCGGAATCGGCCTGCCCTGCTTGCCGCTATCGGGGAAAAAACAGATGCCGAGTTGGATGACGCTGCCGCCGTCTCTCTGGGGGCTCAGACCGGGGTCAGAACCGTGTTTACCGGCGCCTTCACCCCCAGCGGCAGGAATTGGGCCCTGTCTATTCGGGCCATTTCCGTAGCGGACAAAAAGATGGTCTGGTCAAAAAATTATCTTGTTCAACCGGGGGAGGTTTTTACCCAATTAGCCTCCCCGCCCCCGGCTCCTCTGCCTGCTCCGGCTGCAGCAGCCCCCGTACCGGTATCAAGCGCCCCTGTTCCGGCTGCGGCAGGTCCCGCGCCGGTATCAAGCGCCCCTGTTCCGGTTGCGGCAGCTTCGGCGGTAGCAGCCCCGGCAGGGCCGACGGTGGAGGATCTGGCGGAAGCGAAAAAAGATCTCATGACCGAAGCTGCCCACATAGCCGCCATGAGGAAATACCGTGAATTTGTGGGGGAAAATTTCCCCAATATTTCTATTAGTGGACCGTATATCGAAAACATCCGGGGCTCAAACCCCTTTAAGATTTCCTATACCTGGCAGCATACGGATAAGATCCCCGTGGTAAGGGCGATGGCGGACTTCTTTCAAGCCCTGGCCGACGTGAATCAAGGCGAGCCCTACACGACTGCCTTTAAATATTATCAGACAGATTATGCGAATACTACGCAGGAAATATCCTTCAAGACCTTCCCCATCGTGCGCCGGGCGCTTGACTTTATCTATACCTGGGATCTTGAGTTTACCCTTTTTGACAAGGCAGGCAATACGATAGATACGCATAAAGCGGCCTTCACCAGAACAATGCCTTTTGGGAAGGGAACCAACAGGGGAAACATAACGTTCTATCTGATTGAGGAAGCGCATTCTATGATGGATACGCTGCGCCTGACAAAAATAACCATGCGATAGGGGAGCTCCGAAAACTGGAGTTTTCAGAGGCGTCCATACTTTTACCGGGGCGGGTTGATTCTTTCATTATCTCCCGCTGTCCAATGGAGCGTTACGATGAAAAGACTTTTTCCGGTCCTGTTAGGTATCTGCATTGCCTCGACTTTGGCGGCCCAAGGTCAGGGGACAGGTTCTTCTTCCGGCAAACCGGCCCCTTTGGGGGATGTTATGGACGCCCTTTCCGAAATGGACCGGTCCTTTGAAACCCCAGATGAACCATTGACCCCCGAAGACGATTATTACCTGGGCAGGACTGTGGGGGCACAGATCCTCCATACCTACAAGACCTATACCAAAGATCCCGAGCTGGTTTCCTACCTTAATAAGATCTGTCAGGCATTGGTATTGAACTCCCCCCCGCCGTTTAACGGTTACCACGTGGGAATTCTGGATATTCCGGTGATTAATGCTTTTGCTACACCGGGGGGACACATTTTTCTTACCACAGGGCTTGTGGAATGCGCTGATTCCGAAGACGCCCTGGCGGCGGTGATTGCCCATGAACTGGCCCATATACAACTCCGTCATGCCACGGCCATTATTGACGATCAACGGCTCGCCAATGACCTTTTTCAATCAGCCGACCGGGTGGCCTCCATTGCTTTACGGAACGCAAATTCTCAGAAACAGGATCTTTTTAATAGGAATATAAGCCTTATGGTTAATACCCTCTTTAAAAACGGCTTTTCCCAGGATCAGGAATTTGAGGCCGATGTAACGGCGGTAACCCTCCTTCGTAATGCCGGCTATGATCCCGCTGCCCTAGTTAGGATGCTAAAAATTCTTGAAAAGATTCAGCCCTTACGGCCCGGTGGATTCAATACTACCCATCCTTCACCGGCGGACCGTCTTATCAATCTCAAAAAAGTCGTTTTGACCGGAGAGGGCAGCAAGACCCACGTATACAGGGAGTTCCGTTTTACATTCTTTCAAAGCCGTATAAAACAGACGCAATGATCAATAATCACTCGGGATAGTATTCTTTCGGTCTTTAGCCCTGTCCTGAACCTCCACTAGACCGAATGCGCGGTTTCAATTACTTTGGCACGGCGATGATGGATTTTAGCTCCGGGTTCTTGGCCAGTTCCTCCTTGAGCCCCGCGGCCCGGCCCTTATTCACGTAGTCCTTGCTTTGGAAGGAGTAGGTGAATTTGGTATGGACATCGTAGGTCCCCGCCATCAGGGCATAGGCGTCTTCGGTCATCACCAATTCTTCGTCGGTGGGGATGATATAGATCGGGATCGGGGAATTATCCGCGGAAATAATGGTTTCCGTGTTCCGGGTATGGGCCAATTCGTTCTTTTTGGGGTCGTAGATCATGCCGATCCCCTCAAGGCCCTGAAGGATCTTTTTCCGCATAAAGGCGGCGAACTCTCCTACCCCCGCGGTAAAGACCAGGGCGTCCACCCGGCCGAGGATCGCCTGGTAGGCCCCGATGTATTTTTTGACCCGGTGGGCCTCCATGTCCTGGGACAGCTTTGCCCGCTCGTCCCCCTTAAGAGCCGCTGCCTGGATGTCCCGGCGGTCGGCGTATTGGCCGGTAATACCCAAAAGCCCGGACTTTTTGTTCAGGGCGCTTTCCATTTCCGCGGCGCTCATGCCGGTCTTCCGCATCACGTAGAAGGGCATGGCCATATCGGCGTCCCCGGAACGGGTCCCCATCACCAGTCCTTCCAGGGGGGTAATGCCCATGCTGGTTTCAAAGGAACAGCCGTCTTTCACCGCGTTGATGGAGGAGCCGTTCCCCAGGTGGGCGATGATCAGGTTGGTTTTAAAGGGCTCCTTCCCCAGGAGTACCGCGGCCCGTTTGGCGGTGTAGAGGAAACTGGTCCCGTGAAAGCCGTAGCGCCGGACCGAATATTTTTCGTACCACTCATAGGGTACCGCATAGAGAAATGCCTCCGGCGGCATGGTCTGGTGCCAGGCGGTATCCATCACCGCGCAGTGGGGTACGTTGGGGAGCACCTTTTTGGCCGCCTCAATCCCCATGATGTTGGCGGGGTTGTGGAGGGGTCCCAGATCCTTCACCTCGTTAAAGGCATTCATGGCCGCCTCATCCACGATAACCGATTTGATGAATTTATCCCCTCCGTGGAGTACCCGGTGTCCCACGGCCTTGATCACCGACATATTCGTAATAACCCCGTGTTCCGGGTCGGTGAGGGTTTTGATGATCAGGTCCACCGCGTCCGTATGGGTGGGGCAGTTATGTTTAACCGTATACTCTTCCTTGCCCTTTGCCTTGTGGGATATAAAGGAATCCCCCAGAGTGACCCGTTCAACGATCCCTACGGCCAGGATGTCCTTCGCCTCCCAGTCATAAACCTGGTATTTTGCGGAGGATGAACCGCAATTCAGTGTCAAAATAACCATTATGTAACCTCACTAAAAATTATTAATAACTAATAAAACCGGTTTCAAAACATAGACAAAATCAAGAGCCCGGCTTCGCGCCGGGGGCTTTTCAAATTTGACCTTTTGAAGCTGCCTCAATTATAACCGATTAAAGTAATTCTGTCCTGCCCGCGGCCCGAATTTTTTCCACAATTTCCCGGACCCCTTGGGTTTTCCCCTTTTGGGATATTAAGACCGAGGGCGGGCCGCCGTCTTTTCCCGAGCGGACCACCACGATAAGGTCCTTTACCCCGCAGAGGGCCACGGGAATATCGGCGTCCACAAAGCAACCCTCTGAACCGGAGTCAAATACCTCCGCCCCGCGGGAATTTGAAAGTTTAGCGTATTCGTCCCAGCTCCCCACGTCCAGCCACTCAAAATCCGCCGCCGCCATTACGATGCGGGTACATTTTTCGGCTTCCGCGTAATCAAAGGATATGCTTTTTACCGCTCCGTAGGCTTCTTTAAGCCCCTGCCATCCCCGCAGGACCCGGACGCCCCCCTCGGCGGCGTAGGCCGCTTCAACGGGCGGGCAAAGCCGGTCAAAGGAACCAAACAAGTCCGGGGCGTTCCGCCGGAATTCGTCTATAATAAACCGGGAAGAAAAGGCGAACATCCCCGAATTCCAATAAAACCGCCCGGCGGCGAGGAAGGCCTCCGCGGTTTTCAGGTCCGGTTTTTCCCGGAACGAATTCACCCGGTATACCCGGGGCTGCTCCGGTTTTCCGGCAAGGCCGGGCAGAGCGGGCAGAGCGGGCAGGGCCTCGGCGGTTTCGATATATCCATAGCCCGTAGCGGGACTTGCGGGGGGAATACCAAAGACCACCAAAAAAGCCTGCCGGGCATAGGCCGCCGCCGCAAAAGCATCCGCGGTAAAAGCCGGCAGGGGACGGATGATATGGTCGCTGGTCAGGACCAGAATGGTCCGCTCTTCCCCGGAGGAAGCCTCGGCGTAAAGGGCGCCGCAGAGGACGGCGGGGGCGGTGTTTTTGGCCAGGGGCTCGGGGATCACCACCAGGCGTTTCCGGTCCTTTTCATCAAGGCCGGCGCAGGCGGTGATAATATGGGACACATGGCCTTCCCCGGTGATGATAATCACCCGGCCGTCTTCGCCGGTAACGGCCAGGGCCCGATCCAAGGCGGCGTTAAAAAAGGTACTGTTCCCCGGGGCGGTTAAAAATTGCTTGGGCCGCTTGGAGTTACTGGCGGGCCAAAGCCTGGTCCCGGAACCCCCGGCCATAATAATACAATCGCTAAACATTATTATATTAGTATAGTCCCATTAGTGAATATTTGCTATATTGAGGGATTTTCCCCCAGGGCAACGTCATTTAACTTTTCAGAGGCTAGAATTTACCAAAATATTGAAGAATTTTTAACCACAAAGGCGCACCAAGGCGCAAAAGGAAGGAATAAAGCATTGCCTCATACATCCTTTGTGTCCTTTGTGTCCTTCGTGGTTAGTTTTTCTTGGAAACTCCGGTGAATTCAAGGAAATTTTAACGATCAAAAAGTAAATGCTTTTGCCCTGGTTCGGGGACTGGCTTTTTGGCCTCCGCT
>JAITBE010000219.1 GCA_031283755.1 Spirochaetaceae bacterium | reverse complement strand
TTCAGCCTAGCATACCAGGGGCTAAACAGGAAGCCCTGACAGGTCAATGAATTATGACTGGGTATGATCAATAAGCGGGAGATTTTTCTTTTTTATCTTCTTCATCCATGATGGTATTTTTTATAAAAGACAACCCGCCATTCCGCCGAATCCGGTCCATCAAAACCAGGCTGTAATTCAAAAAAATAAATTCCCGGACCAAGCCCCCCCCCTTCCAAGCGCGGTTACTTTTTACCCCTCTGGGCTAATGCCGCAGGGGAGCGTGCGTTCCCCAGGGGGGAGCGCACACTTCCCCGTGAGCGTCTCTGGAATTCCTCGCCGGAGCAGACCCGGAGGGGCTGCAGAGGCGAATTCTACAGGTTAGCGAACGGGGGAAAGACACTCCCCCCCTGGGGAACGCACGCTCCCCCGCGGACTTCGCCAGTAAGGCGTAAAATCCAACCGCGCGGCTTCATTGACGGACCCCGGAAAACAGTATATAAAAGACAACGGACGGCAAAGGGGCGATTATGGGTTTAGTACGGGCCATTATGATAGGCGATGTGGTAGGCGATCCGGGACTGGAGGTTCTGGAGGCAAAACTCCCCGGCCTTATTCGGGAATATGGGGCGGATTTTGTGGTGGTAAACGGGGAGAACGCCGCCGAAGGGTTTGGCATGACCGAGCCTACCCTCAAGCGAATCCTGGCCGCCGGGGCGGATGTGATCAGCTCCGGGAATCATATCTGGGAAAAACGGGAGTTCTGGCCCCTGTTGGAAGGGGAGCCGCGGATGCTGCGTCCGGCAAACTACCCTGTTGGGGCACCGGGCCGGGGCTGGGCGGAGATCAAGAAAGACCGGGAAAATGCCGGTTCCCCGGTCTCCTGGCTGGTGATTAACCTTCAGGGCCGGGACCTCATGCCGGTCGTGGACTGTCCTTTCAGGGCCTTTGACGCCATTACGGGCAGTCAGGGGAATATTATCCCCGGGGCCAATAATCCGCCTGGCAGCGGGAAGCCGCCGTATGCAGCCGAGGTTTCGAAATTTGACCTTTCGCCGCCCCGGGCGAACCATATCCTGCTGGTGGATTTCCATGCCGAATCTACCCGGGAAAAGGAATCCCTCGCTTTTTACCTGGACGGCAGGGCCAGCCTGGTTGTGGGCACCCATACCCACGTCCAGACCGCGGACGAACGGATCCTGCCCCAGGGCACCGGCTATATCACCGACCTGGGTATGACCGGCGCCGCAAACGGAATTATCGGAATGGACGCCCAGATCTGCCTTAACCGGATCAAAACCCAAGTCGCCTATCGGATGGAATGCGCCAAGGGCGCCGCCCTAATCCAGGGCGTTATCGCGGAGATAGATCCGGAAACCGGGAGAGCGGTTTCCGTTAAACGGATCAGCCGGTAATTTCCCCCGCCTGTTTGGTCAAAAAGGGGATCAAAATTTTTCCCCCCTTGTCCGTTTCCGCCAACAGTTCCATGGCGGGCTTTGTTTCCGGGCCCCCGGCATGGTATTGGATCGCCAGCAGGGGCGGTTGATAGGCCAACAGTTTTTTCCACCACCTTTTTTCAAAACGAAGCTCCGCGGAGAGGATCCGGTCCAGGGGAATAAAGATAGTTTTCTCCTGGGGGGGCTCGCCGCCGGTGGTTACCCTGGACAGGGCCTGAATCCACCCTTCATGGGGAAAGTGGTGAAACCGGAACCCTCTCTCGGTGGCGATGAGGAGTCCCCAGAGGGGATAGGGGAAATCGGGCCAGCCCGAAAGGTACTTCCCCAAAACATAGGCCAGAACCTTTTCCCCGTACCGTTTTTCATATCCTTCCCAAAATTCCCTTTGGGTTTGTTCTTTTTTTCTCGCCATCCCTATCTCCGGAAACTGACTACGGCCGCATTAAAGAAGCTGTCCGAACAGCGCGCTTTTCTCAAAACCCGGGTTTTGGGAAAAATCTGCCTATCTGTATTAAATCATAAAAATATACTAGTATCAATTCATGATCGCATTGGATGTTTCCAAAAATTGGATTATCCTCCCTCCCTTCCGTATTAAGGCGGCGCGGGTTGCGGGGGAAGAATTATCCCGGTGTATCCACTTGCTCCGGAAAGCCGGGGACCCCGGTTTCGGCGCCCCCCCGGTGATGGATGCCTTGGGTCCTTCCCCGGCAGATTCCGTTCCCGTGGTGGTGCTGCATGGTGAAGAAGACGGGAAAGAAAAAAACGGGTTTGTATGGCGGGCCGGCCCGGATCGGATTGAAATATTTGGCGATTCCAGCCGGGGGCTTTGTAACGGGGTTTACGATTTTCTTAAAGCCCTGGGGTTCAGTTGGCCAAAACCCGGCGTGGAGGAAACGCCCCGGGCGGATACGGCCCAGCCCTGGGTTTTCCCCCTGGAGAAAACCCAGGGCCTCCTCCCATCCCAGGCGATCCCGGCCCAACGGCGTATGTTCCTTTCGGGGAACCGGAAAACCAGGGAATCCCTGATCCCCTGGGCCGCCCGGAACCAGATCGACGCGCTGGTGATTCCCCGGGAACACCGGCGTTCTCTTTTCTCAAGAAAAACCGGTAATTCCGGAGTCCGGTGGGAACTGCTCCGTTCCCTGGCCGATCAATACGCCCTGTCCCTGGAATTGGGGGGCTGGGACCTTTCCCTCCTGGTTCCCCGGCGGTATTTTCTTTTTCACCGGGATTTTTTCCGCATGGAGGGGGGAAAACGGGTTAAGGACGTTAATTTTTGCCCTACCAATCCTGAAACCATTAGGCTGATCCGGGCGGAGGCGGGGATTTTTTTCCGGTCCTATCCGGAAATCCGGGTATTTCACCTGTGGCCCGACCGGGGTAATGAAAAAAACTGGTGCGCCTGCCCTACCTGCCGGGCTTTTACCCCGGCAGAGCAGAACCGTATCGCGGTAAACACCGCCGCCGATGTCCTTCTGGAGATAAACCCCCAGGCGCAGCTCTCCTATTATGAAGATTCCGATGAACCGGGAAACATAGCGGTACGGTCCAATATGTTTCCCTGCCCCGGTCTTATCCCGGCGCCGGATTAAGCGGGAGGGCCGCTGGTATTTTCATTCAGATCAGATATAACCGAATCCATCTTACGCTGCAGGATCGCCGACAGATTCGGGTCCGCCAGGGCCTCCGCCATTTTCCGTAAATAATCCAGGGTCGCCGGCAGATCCGGAACTTTTTTGCCGGGAACAGCCTGGGGGGCCGCGTCCCCGGATGCCGGAGCAAGTTCCCGTTCCTGGATCTCCTGAAAGATGCCGGCGTGTCCTTCCAGAACCGCGATAAGGTATTCCATACTGAGCCGGGCGTCGCTGCTTAAAAAGTATCCCTTGGCTTTCGGGGGAAGTTCCTCGGCCATGCGCTTTAAATACAACATGAGTTCCAGGGCGGTTTTAGAAGAAATGGGCGGTTTCTTTTCTTTTTGAGGTTCCTCCAAAGAAAGCTCCTCAGAAATTTCGCCGCCCCCGGCATTGAGGTTGTCAATGAAGAGGAATTCCGGTTCTTTGTCAAACAAAAAAGCTGTTTCGGTATTATCCGGGGCCTTGCCGGCCAGTTCCAGGTTGGCCGCGGCCGGGGCATAGTGGGGATCGGCCGCCAGGGCCTGGCGGTAACTTTGAATCGCCTCCTCTGTTTTCCCCTGGCCGGTCAGGACCACCCCCCTATTATTCAGGATTGCCGCATGATCGGGATGATCCCCCAGGATTCGGGCAAAGGTTTCCAGGGCCTTGGGGAGAAGGCCGAGTTTAAACTGGACGATCCCCAGCCTGTTATAGGCCGGTACATACCCATCGGTCAATTCCGCTACTTTGGCGTAAGCCATGGACGCGGCCTTGTAATTCCCCAACCGTTCATAAACAGCGCCGATATTGTAGTATAATTCGGTTTTGGTAGGGTCCATATCAATAGCATCCGTCAGGGTTCCCAGGGCATCCTGGAGTTTATCCTGCCGGCCATAGATCACCGCAAGGTTATTCAGGACCTCTATGTCCTGGGAAACTGCCGCCAGGGCGATAAGATACTCCTCCGCTTCGGGTAGTTTGCCCATCTTGGCGAGGACGGTTCCCCGGAGGGACCGGGCATCCCGGTCATCCGGAAGCTTATCAAGGTACTTTTTAAGCAGCCCTTCGGCTTCCGTCAAATTACCGGCCCGGACAGCGCCCTGGGCCTGGGCAAATAGGTCATCACTCATTCCATCATCCTTAGGGGCCGTGCGGATACTTCCCGGGAAAATGGTCCGGGCAAATCGTCTTCCGATAGATTATAAGCAGCCACTGAGAAAAAGTATAAGCTACCATTCTGTAATCCATCAAGACGGATGGAGGTCCGTTTTCCCACATTTATGGGAGACGGCCCCAGGATGGCGTCGTCGCCGAAATATTCACCCGCCGAATTACCGTAATAGATCAAGTATCCCCCTACCTTCGGGTCGGGATTCGCCCGCCAGGAAAGGTCCACCGCCCCGTTCCGGGCAGCGGCGCTTACCAAGGCCGGCGGCAGGGGAGGTTCGTTGGGTTTGTAGAGTACCCGTATTTCATCCAGATAGGGGGTGGTTTCCCCGTCCCCGCTGGGGTAAAACACCGCGGCGAGCTGGATGAACCGTCCCCGGAGGGTTTCGGGAAGCTCCCCCCTTGGGGTAACGGGAAACCACTCCGATTCATCGTTGGTCCAGCTGTAGGGGTTATTCCCGGCCCGGATAAAGAGCTGCAGGGCGGAACTGTCGGAAAAAAGGAAATTTCCCGTCCCGGCGTATTCGTGGTAAATACGCCCGCCGGAACCAGAGGCCCCGGCCGCGGAAAATCTGCCTCCCAGGGCCTCAACCTTGAGGATATCGGTATTACGCTCCCCCAGGTCCAGGAAACGGGTTTCGACACGGCCCCCTTCCCGGGGATAGCGATTTAGGGAAGGCGTTTCTATATAGCGGCTGTAGGTCCTGAATTCATCCATGATGCCCGTATAATGCCTTCCCAGGACAAGCTGCCCCTCCCGGCCTATGACCGGACGGTACACGTC
This sequence comes from Spirochaetaceae bacterium, assembly GCA_031283755.1. Classification (GTDB taxonomy): domain Bacteria; phylum Spirochaetota; class Spirochaetia; order Treponematales; family Breznakiellaceae; genus JAIRMO01. The sequence goes on along the minus strand of JAITBE010000219.1, from coordinate 922 downwards.
TCCCCCTTCCCGGCCGGTGGAGGTGGCATATACGGTCCCCTCCAGTTTCCCGTTAACCAGGTATTCCACTATTCCCGTGTCAGAATCAAAACGGATAAGGTGGTGGCTCCAGGTTTGGGGAACCAGGGGGGCAATGGAGTTGAGGGAAAGCGCCGGATGCAGGGTGTCGCCGGGATTGGAAAAAAACTCCGTAAAGGTCCAGTGGAGCCGGTTTTTTATAAACATGCCTTCGATCCGCTGATAAACGGAAGCCCCCGACGCGGCCTGCCGGACCGAAGTCCAGGAGAGGATCTGTTCGCCGTGATCCGCATTAAACGGGTAAAGCCAAAATTCTATGCTGAAATCCTTAACCGGCCTTCCGGGGGCTAACAGAGCGTCCGGTTTCCGGGGGAAAATCGTCAGTCCCGGTTCCCCTTCCCCGGAGAAATGGGCCGCCCCGGTCCCTTCCTTGGCCCACCGCCGATCCGCCGCCCGGAGGGACGCCGCGGCGTTTACCCGGTAATTTCCGGTATGGTCGGCAAACAGATCGGGCCTTCCCTCGTCAAAGGAGATGATCATATCCGGAAGGGCCGCTGCCCCGGCTTCATTCCGGAGCCTGCCCGGAGTAAGGGCCAATACCGGATTGGGCCGTATCAGGGGTATTTCGGCTACCCGGATTCGTTTTTCCACCGAATTCCAGCCTGAACCCGCCCCCAACACCAGGGTTTTTTCTCCCAGCCCGTAGCTCTTGCCGGAGATCATAAAACCCGCCATGACCAGGCCCCAAAAAAAGACCTGCCTCCCAAAACCGCCCCGGGACATACGGAAAACCATAAGCCACACTCCCAAATTAAACCTATAGTACCTTATCGGCAGGGGAAAGGCGGCGCTTTACCCTTTGCATCTTATCGGCTAAGACCCGCTGGGGAGCGGCAATTGCCCG
>JAITBE010000179.1 GCA_031283755.1 Spirochaetaceae bacterium | reverse complement strand
ACACCGCTCATCCACCGTCATCTTCCCCATCGTAAGCCAGGGCGGCGTTTTACCCCGTAAAGCCCGTGGAGGAGCGGCAATTGCCCGACAGGGAGCGCCTGTTCCCCCGTGAGCGGCTCTGGAATTCCCCGCCGGAGGAGACCCATCCGGGGCTCCGTAGGCGGACTCTACAGGCTAGCGGATGGCAGAATTACCCACGGGACAGCGCCACCTCCCCCGCCGGGCAGCGCTGTCATCTCCGGTCCATCGCGGGGCAGCGCCACTCCCCCCCCAGCCTCTTCCCCCGCGCCAAGCGTCGTTTTTTTTCTCTTTCCCGTTAATGCCCGCTGGGGAGGGGCAATTGCCCGGCGGGGGCGCACGACGTGATACACACGCCACGCCAAAGCGTGCGTAGATAAAGGCCACGATCGTCTAGCCCCCACCGGGCAATTGCCCCTCCCCAGCGGGCTTTAGCAGGAAAAATTACGAAGCGCCGCTTGACAAAGAGCTTAAAAGCGTCTAATTATAATAGCCGGGGCTTTTCAAAATGCCGGGTTTTAAAATAGGTTCGGTAAAAAAAATATAATCCAAAGAGGAGTTTGTAATGAAAAAACTTATTTTTTCGATAGTTTTAGTCGTAATCATCCTGGTCATGCCCGTATTTGGCGGAGGGGGGCGGCAAAGCGGCGCTGCGGCGGGGAAAAAAACCGTTTCCTTTGCCCTCTGGGATGAGGTTCAATACCCCGTATTTGAGGAGATCTGTAAAAAATTTACCCAGGAAACCGGCATTGAGGTAGACCTTCAGTTGACCCCCTGGAGCCAGTATTGGACCAAGCTGGATGCGGCGGCCACCGCGGGAAACGCCGCGGACGTATTTTGGATGAACATCTTTTTGCCGAAATACGCCGATGCCGGGGTGATTGAGCCGGTGGATTCCTACTTTACCCGGGACGGATTGGATAAATCCGCCTGGTCCCCGGCGATGCTCAATTTATATACCTACAAGAACCGGCTTTACACCATGCCCAAGGGGATGGATGTGGTGGTGGTGGCCTATAACAAGGCTATTTTCGATAAATACGGCGTCTCCTACCCCGCCGAAGGATGGACTTGGCAGGATCTGGAACGGATCGGCGCCCAATTACGGGACAAGATCCAGGCCGCCGGGGGGAGCGAATATCCCCTGCTTATGGAACTGGATCCCCAGCCTTCGTATTTACAATTCTGGCTCCAGGACGGGGTGGTTCCCTATACCGCCTCGGGTACTTCCGGTAATATCGGCCGTCCCGAAGCCCGTAAGGCTTTTGACGATATCCTCAAGCTCATGGATCAACGGATTCTGCCTAATTTTACCATTCTGTCCGACACCAAGGGGACGGACCTCTTCCTCTCCGGCAGGGGGGCCATGCTTTATGTGGGGAGCTGGAAATCTTCCGTATTGGACAGCGCCTCTTTTGCCTCCCAAATCGGCCTTGTCCCCATGCCTTCCCGGGGGGTCAGTAATGTATGCGCCCTGGGGGGAATCAGCTACGCCCTGAATTCCCGGGCCGCGGACAAGGAATCCGCCTGGCGGCTTATCAAATTCCTTGGGGACGAAACCAGCAACCGGCTGCAGGCGGAAGCCCGGATCGAAATTCCCGCCTACCTCAAGGCCCAGCCCTCGTATATTCCCTCCTTTCAAAACATCGATCCCACCGCTTTTATCAAGCAAAGCGCGGTGTCTACGGTATATCCCTCCCATCCGAAAATGTTTGACTGGGACGGGCTCCAGACCGAATTGGTAACCGAAATTTTCAACAGGACCAAATCTTCCGGCCAGGCGCTGCAGGAATTAGCCGCGGAAGTTGACGCCCTGATGAAACAGTAGCGCCGGCACGGAGCGGGGCGGCCCGGAAAGGGTCCGCCCTTCCGGCCAAGCCCCGGGGACAGCGGGTTTCCGGACAGCTTTAGGGGGTACGGTTTTGTTGAACCGCTTTTGGAACATAAAGAGCCGTTTATACCGCAGAGAAGCCCTTTGGTCCTATATCTTTATTGCCCCCTTCCTTGCCGGTCTGGGGGTTTTTTACCTGTATGCTTTTTTTAACAATATCTATATCAGTTTTACCAATAAAAGGACCTTCGGCATCCCCGCCTTTATCGGTTTGCAAAATTTTGTAAAACTCTTTGGGGATCCCCGGTTTCGTTCCTCTTTAGGGAACACCCTTAAATATGTGCTTTTCTGTGTGCCCGCGGTGATCATCTTTTCCACTTTGATCGCCTGCCTTTTGAACAGTAAAATAAAATTTACCGGCCTCTACCGGACCCTGATCTTTATCCCCGCGGTAACCATGCCCGCGGCCATAGGGTTAGTGTGGCGCTGGATGATGAATTACGAATTCGGCCTTATCAACGCCTTTTTGGGTTTGTCCGGCGCCGCCCCCCTGGCCTGGCTGAGCGATCCGAACCTGTCCCTGCCGGCGGTATCCATAGTCCTGGTATGGGCGGATGTCAGTACCAAGATGGTCATTTTATTAGCCGGCATCCAGGGTATCCCCCGGATCTATTACGAAGCGGCCACCATAGACGGCGCCGGGAATATCCGCTGTTTCTTTACCATCACCATCCCCCTCCTCTCGCCGATGATCTTCTTTTGCCTTATTATGGAGAGTATCGGGGTATTCCAGATCTTCGATTTTATCTATTTGATGATCCCCCGGCTCTCCAGCGGTATGCCCGGGGCCCGGAGCGTGATATGGCTTTTCTATGACGAGGCCTTTGCCCGGTCCAATGAAGGGTACGCGTCGGCGGTGACGGTGGTCTTGTTTTTTATTATCCTCGCCATAACCGTCATACAGCTGGTGGTCCGCCGGCGCTGGGTTTACGAGGAATAGGAGATGCCCGGAAGCCGGTTCCTTCCCGGATATCCGGAAATCTTTCCGGCCCGCGCCTCTTTCGTTGAAAGGACGCCAACGCCGCATGAAAGAAGCGGCCCGGACAAGTTTTTTGCTTTTTCAGCCAGCCCAGGGGGTGTTTTATGAAGAGGAGCATTTCCGCGGGTATCATCCACGGACTGCTGGTGATAAGTTCCCTGACCACGGCCGTTCCCTTTATTTGGATGATCCTCACCTCCTTTAAAACCTATGAGGAGAGCATCCATATCCCTATGATAATCCTGCCTTCGTCCTGGAATTTCGATAATTTTACCGGGGTCCTGGCGAAATTCCCCTTTAACTATTTTTATACCAATACGTTTCTGATGATGGCGGTGGTGGTGGTTGGGCAGCTTATCATCTGTTCCCTGGCCGCCTATGCCTTTGCCCGGCTGCGTTTTCCGGGCAGGGATCTGGTCTTTCTCCTCTGCCTCTCCTTAATGATGGTTCCGGGCCAGATATTCCTTATCCCCCGGTACAGTTTAATGGTAAAGTGGCGGCTCACCGATACCTTAACCGCCCTCTGGCTGCCCCGCTTGTTCAGCGTATTTGGGGTATTTATGCTCCGGCAATTTTTTTCCGCCCTGCCCCGGGAACTGGACGAGGCGGCGAAGATAGACGGATGCAGCTATTGGGGCATATACCGCCGGGTGCTGCTGCCCCTGATCAAACCCGGGCTGGTATCCCTGGGGATCCTCATCGCCCTGGACTCCTGGAAGGACCTTATGTGGCCGCTGATAGTCAACACGGATATGAAAAAACAAACCCTCTCCGCAGGGCTGGCCTATCTTATCGGGGAGCATACCACTATTTATCCCCTGGTTATGGCCGGGGGTTTATTGGCCGCGGCCCCGATGATAATCCTGTTTTTTATATTTCAGCGTTATTTTATTGAAGGTATTGCCCTTTCGGGCATTAAATTATGAACCCGTAAAGGAAGGCCCATGTATTATAGATACCCCATCAGCGACGTACACATTCACGCCCCCCACCGCGCTTTTGCGGAAGAAACCCTGGATATGGTTCGGGAATTGGGGTATCAAAAATTCGTGGTCCTCAGCTGCGCCTCCCTGTCTCCGGAATTTATGGGCAACAATATACTCTGCGCCGCCGTCAAATTGAAAAGTTCCGGCCGGGGTTACGCCTTTGCCGCGGTACATTACCCCGAAACCGGAACCCCCGGGCCGGAAGAAATGCTTGCCCAGGCAGTCCTGTACCATGAACTTGGCTTTGACGGCATCAAAATGATGGACGGCAAGCCCAATATACGGCTGCGTACCGGCGTTCCCCTGGATGATCCTGTCTACGATCCCCTGTTTTCCTTTATGGAACAGGAGGATATGCCCCTGCTCTACCATGTTAATGACCCGGTTGAATTCTGGACCTGGGATCTGATGCCCCAATGGGCCCAGGCCCTGGGGGATCGGGTGTTTTACGGGGACGGGCGCTACCCCTCAAAACAACAGATCGAAGATGAAGCCCTGGGAATTTTGAATAAACACCCCAAACTGCGGGTCATTTTTCCCCACTTTTTTTTCACCGCCATAAACAGGGAACGGACCAAACAGATATTCGATACCTGGCCGAATGTATCCTATGATATAACCCCGGGCTGGGAAATGTTTGAGAGTTTTGCCCAGGATTACGAACCCTGGCGGCAGTTTTTTATTGACCATTCCCACCGTATCCTCTTTGGAACCGATACCATAAGCGATCATTGGCGGGAAACCGTAAGCTGCCTGCGCCGGGTTATGGAAACTTCCGAAGAATTTACGGCTTTTGAGGAAAAATGCCGGGGTCTGGCCCTGGACGGGGAGGCCCTGAAAGATATTTATCAACACAACTTTGACCGTTATCTGCCCAAACCGCCCCGGCCCATGAATCTGGCGGGTTTATGGGACTACGGCCAATCCCTGTACTTCCGCGCCGCGGCCCCGGGGCAATACGGCCAAAAAGCCGCGGTCAATATAGGGGAGGCCCTGGCGGCCCTGGAATCATAAGTGAGGTCCGGCGGTCTCAAAACCGGGTTTAAAATAACCGCAGCTTGTTATATGATTATCTATGGACAAATTGAAAAAAAAAATGTAAAATGATTATATAATTATGTTTGTTCATAAAAAAATACGATTTCGTTCCGATATTGTACTAGACAAGTTTGTCAAATACACAATGGAAAAATTTGTCGATTTTTATATTGGAGTTTGTATAAGATGAAAGGATTTCTTTGTCA
>JAITBE010000145.1 GCA_031283755.1 Spirochaetaceae bacterium | reverse complement strand
TTTTCATTTTGGAATTTTTAAACTGAGAATTGCTGACTCCGCCTGCTTTGCCTCTTCCCAATAGGTCTCCATAAGGGCCGCGTTTTTCCGTTCCATATCACGGTTCCCCTCTTTCATTTTTTTCTCCATATATTTAAAGCGGCTTATAAATTTGAGGTTGGTTCGCTGCAGGGCAACCGAAGGTTCCACTTTTAAGAAGCGGCAAAGATTTACCACGGAAAAAAGGAGATCCCCCAATTCCTCTTCCAGCTTCTCCACCGGGGCGGTTTCTGTTTTTCCCGCCGCAATTTCACACTGGGTTATGGCCTCCTTCACCTCCTCCAGTTCTTCCCCGATCTTGTCCAACACCCCCTCCAGGGCGGGCCAGTCAAACCCGGCTTTAGCGGCCTTTTTCTGGAGTTTATAGGCCTGATCCAGCGGGGGCAGTCCCCGGGAAACCCCGTCCAGCAGGGAATCCTTGGGACTGCGGCCCTCCTGTTCCACTTTTATCCGGGCCCAGTTCTCCAATACCTCGGCGCTGTCCTTTACCTTCACCTCCCCAAACACATGGGGATGCCGGCGGACGAGTTTTTCCGAAACTTCCTCCAGGACATCGGCCACCGAAAAAAGCCCCGCTTCCTCGTGCATATAGGAAAGCATGGTCACCAGTAAAAAGAGATCCCCCAGCTCTTCCTTAATATGGGCGGCTTCCTTTTTATCTATGGCTTCTACGCACTCATAGGTTTCTTCAATTAAGTCGCCCCGGAGGCTGGCGGGGGTCTGCTCCCGGTCCCAGGGACAGCCCCCAGGCCCCCGGAGCCGGCTCACGATGTCGTATAGACCCTTAAAAGCGGTTGTTTGATCTTGCATAATGTATGAAGAATTATATACTATCTTGTTATATAAAGGGTAGAGCTTGACTCAAGATGAATTCCTAGGAAGAAAAATTTTCTTTCTATATCCGCAAAGTGTTATCCAGGATTCTGTACTGGATGTCCTTATTATGAGCGGCTTTGAGGTCTATACCCTGCATGATCACCAGCGGGCCCGGCTCCTTTTATCCCATTTTACCGGGTCGATTCTGTTTATTAATATCGATCAGGGGCTGCAGGAAAAGGAATGGGAGTCCTATATCCGGAATATTCAGGAAGATCCGGCGGCCAAAGAAAGCCGGCTGGGTATCCTGTCCTACAACACGGATCAGAAGTTAATGCAGAAATATCTCATGGACCTGGCCTTGCCCTGCGGGTATGTCCAGCTTAAATTGGGGCTCCAAGCCAGTACCGAAATCCTGCTGGCGGCGCTCAGGGCGAATGAGGCCAAGGGCCGCAGAAGCTGTATCCGGGCTTTCTGTGCGGATGATGAATATGCCACCATGAACTACAAAAGTCAGGACCGGATGTATTACGGCAAAATTCTGGATGTCAGCTCCGCGGGAATAGCCGTCAAATTCGATAAACCCCTCGACCTGCCCGCTAATTTCTTGATGCAGGGGATCCAGCTAAAACTCAGGGCGGCCCTGATTATGACCGATGGGGTCTTGATGGCCCTCCGGCGGGGTGATCCCCATGTAAGGGTGATCCTCTTTAGCCACCGGATGACCCAAAAGGACAAATTAGCCATTCACCACTACATTAAACAGCGGATTCAATACCATATCGACCAATTAAAGATCTAAGGCCCCTTCAAAACTATTGGTTCAGGGCCCGGTTTGGTCTATCTTTTTTTTATTCCATTCGGGCAGCAGCCCCTGGGGCCCAAAAACCAGGGCCTGGATAAGGACCCCGGCCGCGGCCTCCAGGACCGGGCCCAAGACCGTCCGTTCCGGGGGAGAAAAATCCGACAACACCCACCCTGAAATATCGTCGTGGCCGGGCCGGCCTATGCCTATCCTGAGCCGCCAAAAATCCGCGGTACCGAACCGGGCCTTCATGGACCTAAGTCCGTTATGCCCCCCCAGGCCCCCGGAAAATTTAAGGGAAACCTGGCCCAGGGATAACTCCAATTCATCATGGATCACGAGGATCCGGTCCGGCTTGATCTTAAAAAACGCCGCCGCCGCAAGCACCGAATCTCCGGAAAGGTTCATATAGGTTTCGGGTAAAAGCAGATGTACTTTCTCAGGCGGTCCCCCGGGATTTTCCCCGGTTCCTTGAGCCGGCCCGGCATAGGCGCGGAGAAGGTCCCCTTCCACGGTGGCATAAAGGCCCTTGAATTTTTTTTTCCAGTCCAGGGAAGGGAAAAAGGGAAGGGTTTCCGCTAAAAGCCGCCCGGCATTATGCCGGTTTCCCCGGTACTCTTCCCCGGGGTTCCCCAAAAAAGCGGCCAGCCCTATCATCCCGCGGCTGATTGGAAGGCTTGGAAGACAAGGCCCGTTCCGGCCGGCGCCTCTGCCCCGGGAACCTTCATAACTCTCCCCGGTGAATAATAACCCGGGAGATAAGTCCGTACCGGACTGCTTCTTCGGCGTTCATCCAAAAATCCCGGTCGGTATCCTTTTCCACCTGTTCATAGCCGGCCCCGGTTTCCTCCGAGATAAGGCGGTTGATCTTTTCCCGGAGTTTCGCCAGTTCCCGGGCGTGAATTTCGATGTCCGTGGCCACCCCCCGGATCCCCGACAGAGGCTGATGGATCAGATAGTGGCTGTTGGGAAGCCCCACCCGTTGTTCCCGGGGGGCGGCTAATTGAATAATCGCCGCGGCGCTGGCCACCAGGCCCATTCCGATGGTCCAAACCGGAGGTTTAACAAAGCGGATCATATCAAAAATAGCGTACCCCGCATCGGCGTCCCCTCCGGGGGAATCGATAAAAATACGGATGGGCTCATCCCCCATATCCTCTAAAAGCAAAAGCTGCCGGATAGTCCGCTCGGCCAGGTCTTTTTTTATCTCCCCCGAAAGCAGAATGGTCCGGGTTTTAAGCATCTTATTCAGCAGGGGATCCGAAACCGGTTTGTCTTCTTTATCTTCGTCTTCATTTTCTTCATCCTCAAGAACCTTGGTATGTTCATAGTGGTTGATCAAAACCCGCTGGTTTTTCATAAAATTCCGGTCCATAAACCGTCCTCCGGCTTGGACGGGTAAACCCGCCCAAAAATAAATAATTGTGGCTGCTTCAAAGCCCCAAACCACCTCATATACTATAGGTTTATCCCCCGGCGGTCAAGAATATGGCCCGGCCGCTTATCGTGAATCCCGGTATATCCGGGGGACCCGTTTATTGATATTACAGGTAATTTCGTAGGGAATGGTGCCCGCGGCAACGGCCATATCCGCGGCGGTCAAGGTTCCGGGTCCAAAAACCGTTACTTCTTCCCAGCGGCGGATTTTCGGATCCGGGCCCACGTCCACCATACACTGATCCATACAGATCCGCCCCACCAGGGGGCAGCGACTTTCCCGGATGGTCACGGAAAAATTTCCCCCCAAATTCCGGACAAGTCCATCGGCATACCCCACAGGGAGGATGGCGATCATCGTATCCCGGGGAGCGGTCCAGGTTCTTCCGTAGGA
>JAITBE010000135.1 GCA_031283755.1 Spirochaetaceae bacterium | reverse complement strand
CGGATCAAAATAAATCCTCAAGAATTGAACAATTAAAGAAAAACATAGATAATAAAGAGTATCTTTACGGGGCGATACAACGGATTGCCCAGATTCTAAGCAACGAGATTCTTGATATTCCGCAGGGAGGGCCATATAATGAATAAGGGGGGAAACAGCCGCCGGAACTGGCGCAGGGACCGGGATAACCGGGAGAGCGAATACTGGTCCCGGGACAAAAAAAGGGGCCCCCGGTACGACAAGAATCAGGGAATTATCTACGAACGTCCCAAATGGATCCCCCCCAAGATTTCCGCCGATCCTATTCCCGCCCCGGATTGTCCTTTTTGCAACAAACCTATCAAGGATCTGTCCACGGCCCTCTCCGATAAGGCCACGGGTCAGGCGGTTCACTTTGACTGCGCCGTCGCCAAAATCGCCGGGGAGGAAACTCTGGAAAGGGGAGACACCATAACCTATATCGGAGGCGGCCGTTTCGGCATTGTCCAATTTAGCGCCCAGGAGGGGGGACGGAAAGGTTCCGAGGGGTCCCGTAACTTCACAATAAAGAAGATTCTTGAATGGGAAGACAAGGAACACCGCGCCGATTGGCGTAAAAACATAGCCGACCACTACTCAGTAACATGACCATCGAGGATAAACACGAATTCCTGTCAAATCCGGAGATTCTGCAGCATTATTCGCTGCTGCAGGATATAGGGGTCTTTAAGCACATTGACGGCCTTAACCGGGAAATACGGAATTACAAGAACCTCCTCTCGGGGGCGGTGGATATTTTTCACCGGACCACCATCGAAGAAATCCTGGACGCTACGGTGTGGCAGATTTCGGATCAGTTCCTGCCTTCGTTTATCGTTTTTCTCTGGAAACCCCTGCAAAATAAAGAGGATATTACCATCAAGGGGTATAAAAACTATAAGATGGTAGACCTGGCCATTGATATCAGTTCCATCGCTCCCTTTGAGGCCTTCTTTCAACAGTACCCCAGACCCATCAATTACGATCTCCTGGTCTATCAGCTTAACAACAGTGACGCTGTCAGGCCCTTTGAAAACATCCGGCCCGAGCTGATCATCCCTATCCTGGGACCTTCCGGTCTCTACGGGCTTATCCTGGTGGGCCATAAAATTCTGGAGGATGAGTATACCGTCAGCGAGCTTTCCTTTCTTGAACAGCTTATGTCCTTTGTGTCTCAGGCTATACAGAACCATCTCCACTATGAACATTCGGTGCGGGATGTTAAGACCGGCCTCTTTAACCACGGCTTTTTTATCACCAGCCTGAACGAAGAAATTGCCCGGACGAACCGCTCAAACTACTCTTCCTCGCTGATCGTTATTGATGTGGATAAATTTAAAAACTTCAACGATCTTTACGGCCACCTGGCGGGGGACCGGGTGCTGGAGAGCCTGGCTATTGTGATTAAACAAAGCGTCCGGGCCGGCGACATACCCTCCCGTTTCGGCGGGGAGGAATTTACGATCCTGCTGCCGGAAACAAACAGAAACACCGCCTGGATCGCGGCGGAACGGCTCCGTACCGCCGTCGCCGGGATGAAGATTCCCTGGGAACCCCCGCTGCCTCAGGTTACCATAAGCCTGGGGGTTTTTATTTTTGACAACCGGACCAATCTGTCCGCGGAAGAGATTATCCGCCGGGCGGACGAGGCCCTCTATCTTTCCAAAGAGCGGGGAAGAAACCGTACCACCATTTGGGGTTCGGGACTGCTCTTTAAGATAGAGCGGGGGAAGAAAGAGGCTTCATGAACGGTGTAATCGGCATTATCGGCGCCATGGAGGAGGAACTTACCCTGCTCCGTTCCGCGCTGGAACAGGCAAAAGTCGAAAAAGCCGGGGGGATGGAATTCTACTCCGGCCTGCTGGAAAACAGGCCCGTGGCGCTGCTGCGCTGCGGCGTGGGCAAGGTTAACGCTGCGGTAGGATGCGCCCTGCTCATAGACCGCTGCCGGCCGGCGGCGGTGATCAATACAGGTTCCGCCGGGGGCATCGACCCTTCCCTGCGCTTCGGGGACGCCATTATCTCCGACAGCCTGCTCTACTATGACGTGGATGTTACCGCCTTCAACTATGCCCCCGGCCAGCTTCCGGGGATGCCGCCGGTATTTCCCGTGCGGGAGGATCTGATCCTGCGGGCGGAACGGGCGGTGGACGAACTGAAGCGGGAAAAGCTTTTGCCCGAAGGCTTTAACCATGTCCGGGGGCTTATCGGTTCCGGGGATACCTTTATGTATCAGCCGGAGCGGATCAGGCAGGTTCAGGAGCTTTTCCCCAAGTTGAAGGCGGTGGAAATGGAAGGGGCCGCCATTGCCCAAACCTGTTACCTTTTTAAGGTCCCCGCCCTGATCATCCGGGCCCTTTCGGATATCGCCGGCGCCGAATCCCCGGTGGCCTTTACGGAATTCCTTCCCATCGCATCCCGTCATTCCGGAGCGATAGTACAGCGGATAGTAAAAAACTATTAGAGCCGGGGCCGCCGGGCGTTTCCCGGCGGTCCCTGGTTGGTTTTGAAACAGCTGCAAGGAGACTTATATGGAAAAAATCGCGAGTTTTCAGATCGATCACCTGCGTTTAAAACCCGGTGTGTTTGTTTCACGGAAGGATCGTTTTGGAGAAACTATCCTTACCACCTTCGACCTCCGCTTCAAGGAGCCCAATAAGGAGCCGGTTATTGATGTGCCCGCCCTCCACACCATTGAGCATCTGGGGGCCACCTTTCTCCGTTCCCACCGGGAGTGGGCAAACCGGGTGGTGTATTTTGGCCCCATGGGCTGCCGCACCGGTTTTTACGTTATCCTGGAGGGGGACCGGACCTCCCCGGAAATCCTCCCCCTGATTCGGGAAATGCTGGACTGGATCGCGGCCTTTGACGGCCCCATTCCCGGCGCGGCTCCGGCGGAATGCGGGAACTGGCGGGAACAGAACCTGGATATGGCCAAATGGGAAGCCCAACGGTACGCCGAAGTGCTGCGTAAGGCGGGCAAGGAAAATTTGAACTATCCCGGGAATGGATGAACATTTCCAGAAAAATAGCCTTTCAGATTGTGACGGACATCAGCGAGATAATTAACCAGCACGTTAATATGATGGACGACAAGGGGATTATTATCGCCAGTACCGATCACCTTCGGATTGGGATATATCACGCCGCCGCTCACCGGATCATCACCGAGCGGCTGCAGGAACTTATCATCTTTGACGATGATGAATACGAAGGCGCCCGGAAGGGAATTAATTTGCCGGTGATGTTGAACGGCGATATTGCCGGAGTGATCGGGGTTACCGGTGAATATCATGAGGTAAGCAAATACAGCCAGATCATCAAACGGATGACCGAAATACTGCTTCTGGAAAATTATTATAATGAACAGCAAAAACTCGACAACCGGATCAGGCAGCGTTTTCTGGACGACTGGCTTTTTGCCGACCGGAATTCTTACGATCCGGGCTTTATCGAACGGGGACAACAGATGGGTATTGACGTTACCCTTCCCCGGCGGGTGATGGTTGCCGAAATCGCGGAATTAAACAAATACAGCGACCTCCGGGGACAGCAGCTCATCGACAGCGTAAATAAGCTGGTACGGAAAATTACCGAAGAAGTTACGGGCAGCGTATTTACAAAAACCGCCTCCCTGATGATCTGCCTTTTGACGGAACATACCGATGAAAAACTCCGGATCATTGCGGAGAAAATACAAGTCCTGGTAAAAAAAATACACGGCCTTGAGGTGTTGATAGGCATCGACCGCCAGGAACGGAAATTGTACCGGGCCTATATTAAGGCAAAAAAAGCGCTCCTCGCGGCAAAAAATTTTCCCCGGAAGATTTGTTTTTACAACGCGATTACCCTGGAGACTTTTAGTGATGAGATATCCCCGGGTTCAAAAAAAGAGTTTATCCGGCATATTTTCAACCGGTACACCGCCGGGGAAATAGAAAAATGGATAAGCCTCTTGAAGATATATTTTAATAACAACGGTTCCGTCATCCACACCGCGAAATTACTCTCCATACACAAAAACACCCTTCAGTATCAATTGAAAAAACTCTATGAACAAACAGGCAGGGATCCCCGCAATGCCGCCGATGCCGCCCTGTTTTACCTGGCGGTTCAGTTTTATGATGATTTTAAAGAGCGCTAGATCAGACATCATTCAAATGAAGCTGCTTCAAAACCTCGAGTTTTGAAACAGGCGCTTTTATCGAATGATAATACCCTGTCGCCCTGCGGCGGGAAGAATTATTGGTATACATACCAAAAGAATTTGTAATATTTCATTCTTCATACTATATACGATTTTCCGAATGGGCCCCATAATACAACAAGATTTGTTTGAAAGCCCCATGGGTTTCCGTAAGTCTTGTAATTTTTTGCCGGTGAACCTTTGGTTTGCCGGCTGCGAAATTATGATATTTTGCCGGAATTTGTTCTGAATGGAGGTTTTCAAACAACTCTAATTATTTACCTTGGAGGTATACGTGAAATGGCTTTACCAAAGGTTTATGTAGGTTTGCCGATCCAGGAATCCGGACGGAAACTGCTAGAGGGAAAGGTGGATTTTAAAATATGGGAAAAAGAGGGGGCTCCGCCCCGGAATGAGTTACTTGAAGACATAAAAGACGTGGAGGGACTGCTTTCCGGTTTGCCGATAAAAGTTGATGCCGAACTTTTTGCCGCGGCTCCGAAACTCAAGGTGGTCAGCAATTTTGCCGTTGGATACGACAACATTGACGTGGCGGAGGCGACCAAGCGGGGGATCTGCGTCACCAATACCCCGGAGGTTCTGACCCCGGCCACCGCGGATCTGGCCTTCGCCCTCATTCTGGCTTCGGCTCGCCGGATCATTGAGGCCAATGCCTTTTTGCGATCCGGCGATTGGAAGGTTTGGCACCCCGAATTATTGGTCGGCCAGGAAGTGGCCGGAAGTACCATTGGTATCATCGGGCTGGGTCAGATTGGGCAGGCTGTGGCGCGGCGGGCCCGGGGTTTTGATATGAAGATCCTCTATTTCGATCCCTTCCGCCGCCCGGAACTCGAAACCCAACTGGAAGCCCGGTATGTCCAGCTTGATGAACTGCTCAGGGAAAGCGATTTTGTTACTCTGCATTGTATTTTAGACGATAAGACCCGGGGACTTATCGGGGAAAGGGAACTGCGGCTTATGAAAAAAAACGCCATCCTGATCAACGCGGCCCGGGGTCCCTTGGTCGATCAAGGAGCCTTGTACAAGGCCTGTTCCGAAAAATGGATTTGGGGCGCCGGTCTTGATGTTTTTGCCAAAGAACCGGTACCTCTGGACGAACCTCTGCTGACCCTGCCCAATGTTACCACCGTACCCCATATCGGAAGCGCCAGTATCGCCGCCCGGAACGGTATGGCTGCCAGGTCGGCGGAAAATTTGCTGGCGGTTCTTGAGGGGAAGCGGCCCCGGGATTTGGTCAACAAAGAGGTATGGAAATGAGCAAGGTCGGGTTTATCGGATTGGGGATTATGGGGAAACCCATGGCAAAAAACCTTATCAAGGCGGGCTACTCCCTGGTTGTTTTTGACAGGGTAGAGGCTCCCCTGCTGGAGCTTACCGCAGAGGGCGCCGAACGGGCCGCTTCGCCCGGGGAGGTTGCGGAGAAAGCCGGGGACGTGGTGATTACCATGCTCCCCAATTCTCCCCATGTGCGGGAAGTGGTAAGCGGCAAAAACGGTATCGCCGGGGGAGTCCGTGCCGGACAAATCGTCGTGGATATGAGTTCCATCGCGCCCCTGGTCAGCCGGGAATTATGCGCCCTCCTCAAGGAAAAAGGGGTGGATATGCTTGACGCCCCTGTTTCCGGAGGTCAGGAAAAAGCGGAAAAGGGTACCCTGGCAATTATGGCCGGCGGGGTTGAATCCTGTTTTGAAAAGGTAAAACCCATTCTGGACAAGATGGGCAGCAGCGTCTGGGTCGGCGAAAGCGGCGCGGGGCAGATAACAAAACTGGTAAACCAGACCATTGTGGCGATCAACATCGCGGCGGTGGCCGAGGGAATGAGCCTGGCGGAAAAAGCCGGGGTGGATCCCCGCAAGGTTTTTGAGGCTATCCGTAAAGGACTGGCGGGCAGTCAATGTCTGGAGGATAAGGCCCCCCGGATGTTTGAGGGCCGCTACAATCCGGGATTCAGGATCAACCTTCATATCAAAGACCTGGGAAACGTACTTGACACCGGACATTCCCTCCATAACGCAATGCCCCTATCCGCGGCCCTTATGGAGATGATG
>JAITBE010000012.1 GCA_031283755.1 Spirochaetaceae bacterium | reverse complement strand
AGGACCCCCGCGGCCTCCCCCAGTACAAAGCCGTCCCGGTCCGCGTCAAAGGGCCGGGATGCCTTCTCCGGCTCGTGGCAGCGTTTAACGGACAGGGCCTTGAGCATCTGGAAGCCCCCTACGGCAAAGGGAACCACGCAGGCTTCGGTGCCCCCGCCGATAACCACATCGGCCCGGCCTGAGCGGATCAGGTCCAGGGCTTGTCCCAGGGCGTCGGTACCTGAGGCGCAGGCGGTTACCTGGGTATAGGCGGGGCCCTTGATCCCATAAACCATGGAAATATTGCCCGCCGCCTCGTTTCCGATCATCATGGGAACCGTAAGGGGAAGCATACGCCGGGGGCCGTTATCAAAAAGTTTACGGAAGGATTCGGTGACGATTTCATATCCCCCGATGCCGTTCCCCAGAACCACCCCGGTTTTTTCGGGATCGCTTTTTATGCGGCGGCCCCCTCCGGAGGGTTCGCTTTCCAGCAGCCCCGCCTGGGTTAAGGCCTGGGCCGCGCCGGCCACCGCAAACTGGGTAAACCGGGCCATTTTCCGGGCGTCTTTTTTATCTATCCAAAGGCCGGGATCAAAATTTTTTACCTCCCCGGCAATGGTGACATCAAAATCGGTGGTATCAAAAGCCGTGATCTTCCCAATACCGCTTTTTCCTGCCTTAAGAGACGCTTCAAATTCTTCCACCGAGTTTCCTATCGGCGAAATAACCCCAAGACCGGTAACCACAACCCGTTTTTTCATAAAAATCCTCCGTCTTATATAAACATGCCGCCGTCCACGGCAAGTACCTGTCCGGTAATATAACTCCCCCGGGCAGAGGCCAGAAACAAAACCGCCTCGGCCACATCCTCAGGGGTTCCCATCCGTTTGAGGGGAATATGGTCCAGCAGCTTTTCCCGGGCTGTTTCCGGCAGGGCGTTGGTCATATCCGAGACAATGAACCCTGGGGCCACCGCGTTGACCCGTATCCCCCGGCCCGCGGTTTCCTGGGCCAGGCTTTTGGTCAACCCGATAAGCCCCGCCTTACTGGCGGCGTAGTTGACCTGTCCCCCGTTTCCGTGGAGACCTACCACACTGGACATATTGATGATGGAACCGCTTTTCCGGCGGATCATATCCCTGCCCACGGTCCGGGCGATAAGGAAAGCCGCGGTAAGGTTCACCGCCAAAACCTTTTCCCAATCTTCAAGGCTCATACGAAAGGAAAGGTTGTCCTTTGTTATTCCGGCATTATTCACCAGGATATCAAAGCCGCCGGCCTCTTTGAGGTTTTGTTCGATGATCCCTTCCACGGCGCTTACCCCGGTCAAGTCCGCGCTTATCCAGTGGAGTTTTCCCCCGGACCGGGATATCCGTTCCCCCAGATCCTCCGGCTCCCTGGTTCCCAGCCCCCAAACTTCGGCTCCCTGGGCGAGAAACAGATCCGCCACCGCCCGGCCTATGCCCCGGGACGCCCCGGTAACCAGGGCTTTTTTATCCGCCAATTCCATATAATTCTCCTCTTCACTCTTCATTCCTCACTTTTCCCTGCTAGGCCCCCTGTTTTTCCTCAAGCCGCCAGCCGATGAGGGTTTCAATATCCGCCACGGTCCCGGCGGCAAAACAGGGGATACCGGTTTCCGCGTCCTTCCATAGGCCCTGCAATACCTTGCCGGGTCCGGTTTCCAGAACCGCATCTATGCCCAGGGCCGCAAGGCCCCCCTCCTCCGTGGTCCACCGGACCGGCTCGGTAATCTGCCGTAAGGCCAGGGCCTTTGCTTCCGCCCCGGAGGCAATAGGGCCTCCGGAAACATTGGAAAACAGCGGGACAGACGGGTCCTTAAATTTCGCGGCCGCCAAAACCGGACCGAAAACTTCCGCCGCCCCGGCGATCAGGGGAGAATGGAAGGGGCCGGCTACCTGGAGCCTCACCACCCGCCGGGCCCCGGCTTCCTTAAACCGGATCTCAGCTTCGGCCAAGGCGGCGGCGGTCCCGGAAACTACCACTTGGCTCCGGGAATTAAAGTTTGCCCCGTAGAGTTCAAAAAGCCCTTCGGCCTTCCATTGGAGGATCAGGGCCTCCACCTTTTCCGGGTCAAGCCCCAGCACGGCCGCCATTCCCGGCGGCTGGGCCGCCTCCGCTCCCCCGGCGGGGCAACCCTGAAGCCGGCTCACCGCGTCCTGCATGGCCTTACCCCGCACCTTTACCAGACGGAAGCAGGTTTCCGCGTCTACGACCCCCGCAGTAACCAGGGCCGCGTATTCCCCCAAGCTGAACCCCGCGCAGGCCCCGGGCAGGATACCCTGTTCCTCAAGGTAAACCGCGGCGGCCAAATTTGCCAAGGTGATTGTGGGCTGGGATATATCGCTCCGCTTGAGGGTCTCCCCATCCGCTTCCCCGATAAGGGCCCGCATATCCTGGCCCATCACCTCCGAAGCCAGGGCAAAAAGTTCCTTGACGGCGGCTCCGCCGGCCTCAAAAATATCCAGGGCCATACCCTGATATTGAGCCCCCTGTCCCGGGAACAGGAAGGCTGGATTTTTTATTACCATATGATTAAATTCCCTCCATAGGTTAATCCCCCGCCGAACCCTACGGTCATAATAAGGTCCCCCTGCTTTAATCTCCCCGTCCGGTTTAATTCATCCAGGGCAATGGGGATAGAAGCGGCGGAGGTGTTGGCATATTCTTCGATATTAAGGAAAAATTTACTTTCCGGTATTCCTAAACGTTTTCCCGCGGCCTGAATTATCCGGGCGTTTGCCTGATGGGGTATAATACGGGCCACGTCATTGATCGTGATATTTTCCTGGGTCAGGAGCTTTTCTATGGTACCGGTGATGGCTTTTACCGCAAAATTATACACCATCCGGCCGTCCATCTCCACATGGGGAGGGCTTTCAGCTCCCCCGCTTTGATAGGGATACCGGGACCCCCCCTGTTTTATCCTGAGGCGTTCCGCGCCGGAACCGTCCGCCCGCAGGATGGTCCGCAGCACCCCCCGCCGGTTTTTACCCTCGCTTGGGGTTTCGGTCCGTTCAATAAGCACCGCCCCGGCTCCGTCGCCAAATAAAACCGCGGTCCCCCGGTCATTCCAGTCCACTATGCGGGATAAAACCTCGGCGCCTATCACCAGGGCCCGTTTCCGGGACCGGTCCACGGTGAGGAGCCCCGCAGCCACCTCCAGGCCGTAGATAAACCCGGTACAGGCGGCGGTAATATCCATGGCGGCGGCATTTTTTGCCCCCAGCTTATCCTGAACAATACAGGCGGTGGCGGGAACGCCGTAATAATCCGGGGAAGTGCTCCCCAGAATTATCACATCCAGGGATTGGGCCAAGGTTTCCACGGCGGTCCCCGTCTGTTCGGCAGCCATAGCCAGGGCATTCCGGGCCGCTTCCAGGGCCAGATCGCTCGCAGCAACCCCCTCTTCCGCCACATAACGGGCCCCAATCCCCGTATGGGACCGAATCCATTCATCGGTGGTATCCAGCCGGTTTGCCAAGTCGTCGTTGGTGAGTCTTTTCGCCGGAATTGCCCGGCCGGTAGCGATAATTTCAATTGCCATTACATCGACCTTCTATGACAAAACATTGATTTTTGTCATAATACAACTATACTCAATTACATGAAAAAGTCAATAGCAAAATTTTTTCAAGATTTAATAGTACCTTGCTTTTATTCGCGCCGGTTGTGGGGTTTGTGGTTAAATTTTAGGGTATATCAGGTCATTGAGGGTTTACGCGGCCCAGGGCCATCGTACAGCCGGTCTATCTCCCCTGGGCCGTGAATACCGAGACAAAATCATAGCAGGCATCGGAAATTGCGGCCCTGAAAAGCTCCATCAATTCATCCTCATCATAGAACCCGCCGGAAACGGGTACCTTATCGGCGCTTTTGACGGTTCGGGTCTTGTTGTAAATGGTTTTCCCTGACGCGTCGATGATGAGCGCCGTCATGGCGACCTGCGCCCGCATGGTTCCACTCTTTCCTATGCCGGAAGCCATGAGCCGGGTAAAACTAAAGGTTACATACATGGTACTGTTTATCCCGGTTTCCTGGGCAAGTTTACCGGGGAACGTTTTATCCCGGAAATTAATAAAATGGTACCCCTCGGCCTTAACAGACCCCCCTTCCAAACGGTTGTTTATATTCGCTTCGGCGTAGGACCGGGAATTGATCAGGGTTTCCTTTTCCGCAAATACCGCGATTCCGGAATCGGAGAGGATCTTCCGTAAGGTAGTATCCGCCTCATCGATAAGTTCATCGGCCTTGGAAATTTTAGTCTTTTCCTCACCCCGCCGTTTGGCAAAGACGTTATCAAAAAGATAATTGGCATCGGAAGCCGCGGGTTCTTCCCCATGCCAGTTGATGTCGTAATTTGACGCCACGTACACAATACCCACCGGAGCGTATGAGGAAAGCGCCCTGCCTTTTCCCCATGTAGCGCACCCCAGAATGAGCCCTATAAAAACAACGATAATGCCGTATCTTCTCATACCCTGGTTCCTTTTCTTCGCGACAAGAGGTTATATTTATTTTACTCAAATTTGATAATAATACTATATATGCCAACGGCCAGTAGAAATGTCTCCTTTCCTATGCCGCCGAGCGGGATTTTTGGTCCTTTTTTTTGCAAACTCCTTAACAAGAGGCGCTTTACCCTTACAGAGGATTACATAACTGCCATCAACCCGTTTTTGTCTTCCGGACGCGGCATCGCCTTGTCTGTCTTCAGAATCTGAAACAGCCGACATTCATGGCGGCCCGCATATTCTTTACGCCGGGCGTAAAAAACGTGCGGACCCTCCAATCCCTTACGCGGCCCGGCGCCGGGGGCTTTTTTAAAGTCCGGCCGGTTTTGAAAAAGCCTCACGCCATGACGGAATTTCGGTCTTTGATATAGCCAAGGTACTTTTCAAAGGATCTATCGGCAGGGAATTTTGAAACCAAAAACCCGGCGCTGAATTTTGATTCGGTACTTTGTACCCAACGAACTTCAACGGTTATTTCAAAGGGCTTTATGTTAGCGGATACCTCGGGCAGCAAACACATGGTATGAGATTCCTCCGGGACTATCGCCACATAGGTTTTGCTTTCCATACAGAATCCGCCGAGGCTGATATTTCTCAGGAGCGCTTTACCACTAAATCCACTAATAGTGATATGGGCTACAGAAGTATAACGGGGCGGCCGATCCGCTAAATTCACGAAATTTTGTTTCTCCGCGGGCTCTTTTTTTATAAAAAGCATAATTCCCTCCATAAAAATTAAATTAAGGGGACATAAGGATTATGTTTCTTCAGGCACGACAAGATAATGTCCCTCCGCAATCAACTGGGCCACATCGAGAGAGCTTGCTATCCTTTTACTTGCCTGTTGTACGTCAAGGACGCTCTCATTCACATCCTGGGATATTTTTTTTAGGTCGTCGACGGTATTATGGATTAGATCGCTCGCTTTTTGTATCTCATCCGAACCGATATGTACCTGTTCCGTGGTTTCCTTCAGGCTTTTTAACGCGTTTAATACCAGGGAGCCGTTAGATGCCTGGGCATCCACCGCGTTGTTGACCGTATTAAGTGAGGCCTGCATATCCACTACCTCCGTAAACATACTGCTCAAGGTCTCAACCGTTTCCACGGAAGCCCGCCTTATATTTTCAATGCCCTTTCTCATGTTTTTTATTCCATCCGAGATGGACGCGGATTCTTTATTCGATAATTCCGCAAGGCTCCGTACTTCGCCGGCGACCACCGCAAAACCCCTGCCGGCCTCTCCCGCGTGGGCGGCTTCGATGGCTGCGTTCATGGCAAGAATATTCGTCTGGGCGGCAATATTCACCAGGGCCGCGTTGGCCTCCTCCAAAAAGGCCGATTGCTCCGCGATTCGGCTTAATTCTTCCGAGAGGTTATTCAGCATTTTCCGCCCCGCATCCGAAGATTTACTTAAATTGGCGGTTGTTTCATGGGCCTGATGCACCACGGTACGAACGGAATCAATATCCTTCACCATCTGTTCTATGGATTCCGATGACCGGGCAATGGTATTGCCCTGGATGTCCACCGCGTTTTCAAGGGAATGGATATGCCCGATGATCCCTTCCACCGATGTGGAGGTCTGCAAGACCGAATCCATCTGGACATTGGTCTTACCCTGTACCGTATCCATATTGCGGGTAATAACCCCCAGCCCGTCCGACGATTCCTTGATGGAGATATGCAGGTTCCCGCTGATGTTTTTTTGCCCCAGGTGTTCATTGTTGATATCGGATATGGTTTTTTTCAACTCGCTCCGGATAGTATAAAAGGCCCTTTGCATATCCCCAATCTCATCCTTCCGCTCCTGGGGCATATTGATATCAAACTGCAAATTCGCCAGGGATATGGCGGCGGCTACGATTTCATTTATTGGTTTGACAAGAATAAAAGACAGTACGATCAAGAGAAGAATTATCGCGATACCCACCGATACCACCACGATTATCATCGTGGTTATGAACATTTGCCTTATTTCACTAAAAAATTCTTCTTTTTCGATGGTTCCAATCAGGATCCAGTCGGTACTGGGGACTTGGGCATAGGCGCTTATATGGGTTTTAGAAGCATAGGTATATTCTTTAAGGTTTTCCTCATGGTTCAGTACATCCTGAATAAAATCCGCCAGGGGCTTCACGGTGGGATCCTCTTTTGCCTCGGTTATAGGATTAAACTGGTTGTAAACCAGATCCGTATCGGGGTGGC
>JAITBE010000001.1 GCA_031283755.1 Spirochaetaceae bacterium | reverse complement strand
TCTACGTCAAGGGACACGCGAAGGTATCGTTCGTGTTATTCTCTGCTGTCCTTTGTCTGGCTGCCTTGCGGATGATCCAGTATTTTATTACCTGAACCGGAGGGTTTTGGGAAAGGCTCCACTTTTGCTTCATTTATAAAGGGGGCCCAGGGCCGCGCAGGCCCGGTAATCCGCCCCTTCCTTGTCCAGACCAAAGGCATTCCAATAGGCGGGCCTGAAAATGTCTTCTTCCGGGACATTGTGCATACAAACCGGAATCCGCAGTATGGAGCATAGGGAAATCAGATCCGCCCCGATATGGCCGTAAGAGATTGCCCCGTGGTTGGCCCCCCAGTTGTTCATCACATCGTAGACGGTTTTAAAGGCCCCCCGGCCGGTTACTCTGGGGACAAACCAGGTGCAGGGCCAGGTATAATCGGTACGCTTCCAGAGTATGTCCGAAACATCATCGGGCAGCTCTATTGTCCAGCCTTCGGCGATTTGAATAACCGGGCCCAGGCCTTTTACCAGGTTAAGCCTGATCATGGTAACGGGCATTTCCGCCCTGGTAAGGAAGCGCGAGGAAAAGCCCCCTCCCCGAAAGTAGCCCAGATCCGCCGCGTTCCAGGTGGTTGCCGCCAGGCACGCCTTTTGATCCGCCTCGGTAAGTTCCCAGAAGGGCTTCATCACCCCCCGGCCCTTCGCGTCCTTCATCTCCCCCGATGCGTCGATGCAGGCCGCGCCGGAATTGATAAGGTGGATGAAGCCCCCCGCTTCCTTTGCCTTGCCGGTAAGCTCGTAACCGGCGGCCTTTTTAAGCGCCCCGGGGCTCCAGTAGGTCCTGACATCGGCAAAAATCTGGGCGCTTCCGGTTAAGAGTTTTCCGAAGAGCATCCCCGCGCCGTTCAGGGTGTCGTTTTCCGTGGCCAGAATGTATGGCTCCCTGGCCCCCGTCCAGTCAAACGAGGAGTTTAACAGGGATTCGGGAAAATCAGCGTTGGGATAAAAGTCGGTCCACTGCCGCTGTCCCTGGAAGCCTCCGGCGATGGCGTTATGGCCGGCCCTTTCTTCCTCAAAGCCTTCGGGCAAATTCGGATTCCCGTTAAAAAGGTCCTTGATGATGCACATCATCTTGACCACAAATTCCCAGGATTTTTCTTTTTCCGCCGGAGACTTTTGCAGTTCCACCGGATTCTTGTCGAATCCTTCTTTGCAGTACTCCTTTGTCCAGGCCAGGGCTTTTTTGAATTCCTCCCCGTCGTAAATGCCCGTTTCCATACGCCGGATAATCTCAACCTCGTCAACGCTTTCCACCCTCATGCCCAGGTATTCTTCAAAGAATTCGGGGTTGATGATTGAACCCGCGATGCCCATGCAGATTGAACCGATTTGCAGGTAGCTTTTTCCCCGCATGGTGGCGGCGGCCAGGGCGGCCCGGCCAAAGCGGAGCAGCTTTTCCGTCACGTCCGGGGGAATTTCCGTATCGTCGGCGTTTTGAACGTCCCGGCCATAGATACCGAAGGCGGGAAGGCCCTTTTGGGCGTGGCCGGCCAGAACCGCCGCCAGATAGACCGCCCCGGGCCGTTCGGTGCCGTTAAAGCCCCAGACCCCCTTGATGGTCAAAGGATCCATGTCCATAGTCTCCGAACCATAACACCAGCAGGGGCTCAGGGTCAAGGTAATGTCCACCCCTTCCCGCCTGAATTTATCGGCGCAGGATGCGGCCTCCGCCACCCGCCCGATGGTGGTTTCGGCAATAACGACCTGGACCGGCTCCCCGTTGGAGTAGCGCAGATTTTTTTCAAAAAGCGCCTTTGCGGCCTTGGCCATGTTCATGGTTTGATTTTCCAGGGACTCGCGTACCTTCAGGGGGCCGCGCCGCCCGTCGATGGTGGGCCTGATGCCGATCTTGGGATACCCGCCCCTATAACGGTTTGCTGTCATTTTTTTCCTCCTCTTGACGAATAATAGTTACCGGAAGGCGCGTAATCCGGCCCCCGGATTTTTCTTTTCGGAAAGCGCCGGATTTTTTTTCGCCGATTCCTTCGATGATCTTTGCCCCGGCGGACCTGCCCATCTCAACGGCGTTCTGGGTCGCTATGTACCGGCAGGCCGGCAGAAAGGAGACGTACTCCGAGGTGTCGAACCCGGCTATTACCGCCCGGGCCCGGGCCCCCAGGAGGCAGCGCTCCATCCCCAGATGAACCAGCAGGTTTACCGCCACCATCGCCTCCGGCGGGTTGGAACTTTCCAGGATAGCCTTCATCCGCCGGTAACCGTCCTCCACTTCCATGCCCCCAAGATAAAGTAAGTCCGGGCCGGGAACTATCCCGGCCTCCGCCAGGGCCCGGGCAAAACCGGAAAGCCGTTCCCGGGCGCTGGACACGGTAATGTCCCCCCCCACGAAGGCGACCCGCCGGTACCCGTCGGCAAACAGGGCCCTGGTAAGCTCAAAGGCCCCCTTTTCGTTGTCCGAAGCAATGGCGTCCAACTTGGCCCCCTCCGCAAGCCGGTCTACGAGGATCACCGGGATACCCCGGTCCGCCACCGCCTGAAGATGATCCCCCCGGGAACTTGCGGGTATAACCACCATTCCGTCAACGCCCCGGTCCTCCAGCATGGCGATTCGCCTTTTTTCCACCTCCATCGAATTCCCCGAGGAAGCCAAAAGCATGGTATAGCCGTGGCTTATCAACTTTTCTTCTATCCCCTCCGCCACATCCATAAAAAAATTGTTTGCCAGTTCCGGAATAATAAGGGCTACGGTCATGGTGGACCGGGTTTTAAGGCTCCGGGCGATAAAATTCGTCCGGTATTCAAGAGTCTCCGCCGCTTTAAGCACCCGTATTCTGGTTCCTTCCGTCACCTGCCTGACCCCCGGGGCAAGCACCCTCGAAACGGTGGCTGTGGAAACTCCGGCTAAGGCTGCTACATCACGGATCGTTTTTCCCATATAACCCAGTTCCCCACAAATGTAAACGTTTACACCGTTTTTCCCAGAGGAATTACCCCTTTTTTTAAGATTATGTTGCCGTATTTTACCGTTTCCCCGGACATAACCACCCCATAGGCTTTTCTGCACCGTTCGTAAAAGGCGAATCGTTCCATCCGTTCCGGTTCCGGGACCCCGGGCCAGCGCCGGTCTATGACGGCCCGGTAGGATTTTTCCACCTGGGGGTCCAGTTCATCCCCCGGAACGGGCGCCATCATGATCACCGGATGGGGGACATAGGAATCCAGGTTGATTAAGGCCAGGATCCCCTCCAGAAGCGCCGGTATTTTGATTCCGTCGGCCCGGATCACCCGGGAATTAAAGGTATTTCCCGGAAAAAAGGCGTCTCCCAGGACCAACTCATCCCCGTGGCCCATCCGAAAGAGAGCATCCAGGAGTTCGGGGCTTATCACAGGGTCAATTCCGATTAACATGGCTCCTCCCGCAGTTTAACGTCCGGCGCGCCGCGACTCATAAGTACTCAGATAAGTATCACACCGAAATTCCAATCTGTCAACAAAAAAATGTAAACGATTACATTTTTTTTAAAAATTCTCCCTTTAACCACAGCGGGCCGGTATGGTCCGCAAAAAGGATTGGCCCTAAGTTATGCGAAATTGGGCTTAAATTTGTTGTAAAAATGAAAAGTGGGTAAAAATGACACACTTGATAAAAGGCTTTTGGATGATTATTCGAAAGTCTGGTTTAATACCCCGTCGAACCTTCGGTTCGCGCTTGCTCCGGGGAGGCTCATTTTTAAATAGTGAAAGTGTATTTAATAAATAAAAAATAGAAAATTTGTTTGAAAAGACAATTTATCAAAAGGGAATGGTATTATATGAACATTAATGATGTTAAAGAATGGATGATAATAGCTGATGATGATTTTGGTTCGGCAAAAATACTGAATGAATCAGTTCACAAACATAGGGAAGTTATTTCTTATCTTTGTGCGCAAGCGATGGAGAAATATTTAAAATGTTATTTGACATATAATAATATTGTTCTACAAAAAACACATAATTTAGTTTTACTGAATGATAAATGTATTGAAATAGATAGTAGTTTTGACAGGATAAAAATGGAATGTGCTTTTAAAATATAAGATTATGAAATACAACATATTGACAAAATTGGAAAAAACGGTAGAATATTAGTATGAATTTTGATAAAATTCCTGAGAAATATCAGGAGGACATAAAAAAAGCTACAAATTTACTCAAAAATGAAGGGTGCAAGTCCATTTATTTGTTTGGATCAATGGTCACTGGAAAAATTCATAAAAATTCTGATATTGATATTGGAATATCGGGATTACCTCCTCAAAGATTTTTTAAAGTTTACGCGCATTTGGATAAAGAATTGTTAAACAGAGTAGATCTTGTTGATTTTGATTCGTTGCGAAGGGTACATACCCCGGCCCCTTGGGGCGGAACTAAGGGTATGTACCCTGAGTCAGATACCTTATGAGAACAACCATACCCCGCTGCTCTGCGGCGGGGTTG
>JAITBE010000286.1 GCA_031283755.1 Spirochaetaceae bacterium | reverse complement strand
CCGGGCTTTAGCGACGGGATCGCCGCGATCAGCGCCTTGGTATAGGGGTGAAGCTGCTTGAGAAAAAGGGCGCGGGCGGGGGATTTTTCCACCACCTGCCCCAGGTACATCACCGCGATATCGTCGGAAATATGCTTCACCACCGACATATCATGGGTTACGAACATATAGGTCAGACCCAGCCGGTCCTGGAGATCCCCCATGAGGTTTAAAATTTGGGCCTGGACGGAAACATCCAGGGCGGAAACCGGCTCATCGCAGACCAGAAACTGGGGCTCCAGGGCCAGGGCCCGGGCGATACCGATGCGCTGCCGCCGGCCTCCGTCCAGTTCATGGGGGTAGGCGTTGTAGAGCCGGTCCGCCAGTTCCACCACCGCCATAAGCTCCCGGACCCGTTTTTCCAGTTCCTTTTTCCCTGAAACCCGTTTATGGATGATCAGGGGCTCCCCGATGATGCGGTTCACCGGCATCCGGGGATTGAGGGAGGCGTAGGGGTCCTGAAAGATGATCTGCATCCGTCCCCGGAGGGCCCGCATTTCCCCCGCCGAAGCGGCGCTTACGTCCCGGCCTTCAAAGGTGATGGTTCCCGCGGTAGGTTCCAGCAGCCGGAGTATGGTCCGGCTGGCGGTGGTTTTTCCACACCCCGATTCCCCCACCACCCCCAGGGTTTCTCCCTTGTAAATGTCGAAGGATATATCGTCCACCGCGTGGAGCTCCCCCCGGTGGGTGGAAAAATATTTTTTCAAACCCCGGACTTCCAGAATTCTGGGGCTCCCTTGTTCAGCCATGGTTTTTCCTCATCTGATTTTCAATAACGCCCTCATACATAAGGCACATGACCTTCCGGTCCGCGGTCTCCGTGATCCCCGGAACCTGCCGGGAGCAGGCTTCCCCGGCATAGGGACAGCGGGGGTGAAACACGCAGCCGGAAGGCAAACGGGACGGATCGGGCATAAGCCCGGTGATGGGAAACAGCCGTTCCCGGTCCAGATCGAGCCGGGGGATGGAATTAAACAGCCCTTCCGTATAGGGGTGGAGGGGGCGTTCAAAAATATCCCCGATGTTCCCGTATTCCATAATCTCCCCGGCGTACATGATGGCCACCTTGCGGCAGATTTGGGCCACCACCCCTAAATCGTGGCTGATAAGGATGAGGGAAGTGTTTAACTGATCCCGAAGGCCCCGCATCATCCTCAGTACCTGGGCCTGGATGGTTACGTCCAGGGCCGTGGTGGGTTCGTCCGCCAGGAGCAGCCGGGGCTTACAGGCCAGGGCCATGGCGATGACCACCCGCTGTTTCATCCCCCCGGAAAACTGGTGGGGGTATTCCCTCATCCGGCCCTGGGGGATACCCACCAGTTCCAGCATATCCGCCGCCCGTTTTTGGGCTTCCTCCCGGGAGACATCGTTATGAATTTCAATCACCTCGGCGATCTGATCTCCCACCGAAAAGATAGGATTCAGGGAAGTCATGGGATCCTGGAAGATCATGGATATCCGGTTTCCCCGGATCTTCCGCATCTCCTCCTCGGGGAGTTGGGTCAAATCCTTTCCTTCAAACCCAATGGACCCGCCCTGGATCTGCCCCGTTGGCTTGGGAAGGAGCCCCATAATAGCCAGGGCGGTGGTTGTTTTTCCCGCCCCGGTTTCCCCCACAATACCCAGGCTTTCCCCCTCTTCCATTTCCAGGGTAATGCCGTTTACCGCGTGAACCGTTTCATCTTCCGTTATATAGGCCACCCGGAGATCCCGGATGGTTAGCTGTTTATCCGCCATAATTTCCCCTGTTATCGCTTCAGTTTGGGGTCCAGAGCATCCCTGAGGCCGTCGCCAATAAGATTATAGGCCAGAATAACCGTCATAATGGCCAACCCGGGGAAAATCAAGGTATGAGGGGCGCTGATAATATAGGGCCGGGCTTCGGAAAGCATGTTTCCCCATTCCGGAGAAGGAGGCTGGATTCCCAAACCCAAAAAGGAAAGAAACGTGGCCGAGAGAATACTCTGGGCAATTCCCAGGGTCGCCTGCACGATCACCGGGGCGGTACAGTTGGGCAGCACATGGGACAGAATGATCCGCCCGTCCCGGGCGCCTATGGCCCGGGCGGCTTCCACAAATTCCTGATCCTTTACGGTAAGTACCGAGGCCCGGACAATCCTTACATAGGTGGGAACCGCCGTAATGCCGATGGCCAAAAGCAGATTCCTGAAACTGGGCCCCAGGGCGGCAACAATGGCCATGGCAAAGAGAATGTTCGGGATAGCCAGAAGGATGTCCGCCCCCCGCATAATCACCGTTTCCAGCCGGCCGCCGTAATATCCCGCCAGGGCGCCGAGAGTCCCGCCGATAAGCACCGCGAAAGCCACCGTGATGAAGCCGATAATCATGGAAACCCGGGCGCCATGAATCATCCGCCCCAGCACATCCCGGCCAAAATTATCCGCCCCCAGAATATACCGGTGGGGCTGCATCTCGCCATTCAATTCGATCTCCGCGGAAGTTCCCGGAACGGCAAAGGCGTTAGAAATCTGGTTCCCGATGATAAACTCTTCAGCGTAAAAAAAGTCCGCCAGAAGGGCCACCAGGATGTACAGCAGAATAAGCGCTAGGCCGGTAACCGCCAGCTTATTTTTATGGAACCGGCGCCAAAATTCCGCCAGGAAACCCCGTTCTTTCCGGATCTCAGGGCCAGGCGCGCTTGAAGAAACCATAAAGCCCCTCCTTTTTCTTTTTGGAGGCCCCCACGTATTGGGCCCTGATTCGGGGATCAATAAAGGCATAGAGAATATCCACCAGGAGATTCACCAGGGCAAACACCAGGGCCATAAAAACCACGGAGGCCAAAATTTGGGGAGTGTCTTTCCGGTTAATGGCGTCCACCATAATAGTACCGATTCCGGGATAAGAAAAAACCGTCTCCGTCAGGACCGAGCCGACCATAAGCTGCCCCACCTGGAGGCCGATAACCGTCACCACCGGGATCAAGGCGTTGCGCAGGGCGTGTTTGCGGATCACCTTTTTTTCTGCGAGGCCCTTGGCCCGGGCGGTACGGATATAGTCCTGCCGTATCACCTCCATCATGGAGGACCGGGTCATCCGGGTTTGAACCGCGGTACTCATGGCGGCCAGCGTAATGGCCGGCAAGATTAGGCTCCGCAGATTAGCCGGCGTAGCCAAAGAGGGAAAAAACCGGAGCTGGACCGAAAAAATCCAGATCAGCATCATCCCCAGCCAAAAGGCGGGCATGGAAATTCCTACCAGCGCCAGAACCGTCACCGTCATATCGGTTTTGGTATAGGGTCTGGTGGCGGATATGATCCCAAAGGGAATGGAAATCAGGATGGACAGAAACAGGGCCGCGGTGGAAAGGAGGGCGGTGTTGGGGAAGCGATCAAGGATCGTCTTAAACACCGGCCGGTTTGACACATAGGAACGGCCCAGATCGAGCCGCAGAAGCCCCTTGTAGTCGAAGGATTCTCCCGGCCCGTCGTATCCAAACAGAAAGTGAACGTACTGCACCAAAAAGGGCCGATCCAGACCCATGGCGGAACGCATATCCGCCACATCCTCATCCGTAGCGTCCTGGGGCAAAAGCATACGGGCGGGATCCCCCGGAGCAATATGGACCAGGGTAAAGACGATAAACGTCACCCCCAAAATGACGGGAATGAGCTGAATAATCCGCCGAAAAATATAGTGAAGCATGGTCTATCCTTAGCTCCCGGAAAAACCGCCCGGGGGGGCTCCGGAACGTACAAGATCCCGAAGCCCCACAGCCTTCATATTTATGGAAAAGTAGGCGGTTTTCTCCCGAAGTCCTTAGCGTTTTACCGCGTCTTTTAACCGGAAGGAACCGGATGGGGCAATAGCCACCCCCTCAATATTGGGCTGACTGGCGGAAATACCCTGCATAGCCACCAGCGGCAGCCGGGGCGCCGCTTCCAGAATAGCCTTTTGGGCGTTTTGATACGCCTGATTCCGCTCGGGACCATTGGGCAGGGCGTTGCCCCGGTTAATCCATTCCTGGGCCTCGGCGGTGTAATATTTGGTGTCGTGGAGCAGGGAGGTGTTGAAGCCGTCAAAGGCCACAAAAATATAATAGCTGTCATCGGTCTGGGTCCAGTTGATAATCACATCCCAGACATTCGGGTCTGCGGTTCCCCGCCGGGTGGCGATTTCCGAAAGGGCAACCTGCTCAATGGTGATCAAATCTACCCCCAGGGTCCGGCGGACCTGATCTTTGATGACCAGGGCTTCTTTTACATACACGCTTCCCGAAAGGGCGGAACATTTGATACTCCCCGGCCGTTTGAAGGACTCCGGCAGGGAATCAAAAAGCTGTTTCGCCTTGGTCTGGTTGTAATAGCCCGTGGTATTGTTCCCCTCGGCAATACGGGTGCCCGCGGGATCGGTAATCTTCCCGAAGGGGAGGGTTTCTACATACTGGAGGGATACGATGCCCCGCTTGTCCATAATATCCGGGGAATTCACAATATCCGCGGGGTTCACTGCGTAAAAAATCGCCTGCCGGAGCTTAGTGGAATTGGCGTTGAGGTCGTATGTACCATCCTTGTCCGGGCTGCCGTCAGCGTTTACCTGCCCGACCCGGGGTGAATTCATGTTGAATCCCAAATAATGGTAGCCAAAATAACCCGATGTGGTCAGTATCTTGCCGCCGAGCCGTTCTATTTCCCGGGCGTCAAGGGGAACCACATTCATAATCAGATCCACTTCCTTGTTGATAAAGGCAGTTTTCAGGGCCGAAGGATCTTTAATCGTCTTGAAGACAATTTTATTCGCGTTGGCCTTGAGGGTTTTGTCGTAATAATCGGGATTTTTTTCCAGGGTAACGCTGTCCCCCTGATCCCATTTCAGAAACTTGTAGGGGCCGGTTCCCACCGCCCAGGTAAGACCGTAGTCCTGAATAGTGCCGTCGGCGGCGGCCTTTTCCAGCGTTTCTTTGTCCACAATAGAAGCGCCCAGCCAGGCAAGCTGATTCACCTGGGAACCAAAAGACGCGGGCGTATAATACCGGCTCCGTTCCTCAAAACTTTTCAGACTGTTATCCTGAACCCCCGCGGGAGCCTTGGCCGCGTCAAACTGCCCGGTCCGGAACGTAATGGTATAATCATTTATTTTTTCGACGTTGTACATCATGGCATAGATAGACTTCATTTGGGATTTTTCATGGAAAGCGCCGCGGCTGAATGAAAAAATCACATCATCAATCGTCAGAGGATTCCCGTTGTGGAATTTAACCCCCTGGTGGATAGATATCGTATATTTGGTACCGTTTTCTTCAATAGTTGGCATGGCCGTCGCAAGATCCGGCTGCAACACCCCCTCGGGAGTTAGATCGTATAAACGATTGTAAATAACCAGATTGAGGTTGTGGGTTGGGGTATCGCTGTACATCGGGGGATCCAGAATAACCGGGTCCGTTCCCTGACCGACAACCAGCACGACTTCCCCGGTGTCCCTGCTTGGCCCGGCATAGGCCAGCCCCAGGGCAACCGCGAAAAACACCGCTATACACGCAAAAGTTCTTTTCATAACAGTCCTCCTTAAAAAAACATAAAAATATAGCATACAAAAACTAAAAATATATAGTATAATAATTCCCGTTCATTTGTCCACTAAATTGATGAAAAATCGGGGGGATTCCATGGGAAAAGAATTGATAATTGCCGCTATTGAAAACAAACAGCGTGATTTTATCCGCATCGCCGAAGAGATATGGAAAAACCCGGAGCTTTCCTATCACGAAAAAGCGTCATCCGCCCTTCAAAAAGAATACCTCCGAAACGCGGGGTTTCGGATTACCGAGTTGGACGCCATACAGCAGTACGCTTTTATTGCCGAATGGGGGTCCGGGGCTCCGGTGATCGGCTTGCTGGGGGAATTCGACGCCCTGCCGGGCCTTTCCCAAAAAGTCCAGGCCACCCAGGAGGAACTTGTCCCCGGCGGACCCGGCCACGGCTGCGGCCATAACCTTTTGGGTACCGCCCTGCTCGGCGCGGCGGTGGGGATCAAGGCGGCCATAGACGCCGGGAAACTACCGGGGACCATCCGTTATTTCGGCGCCCCCGCGGAGGAACAGCTGGGCAAACCCATCCTCGCCCGGGCGGGGGTCTTTTCCGGCCTGGACGCGGCCTTCGGCTATCACCCTTCGGATCTCAACACCGTGGCCGCCTTTGGCACCAATGCCAGCGTCCAACTGATTTTTCGCTTTCACGGGTCCCCCGCCCACGCCGCCCAGGTACCCCATCTGGGCCGTTCCGCCCTGGACGCCCTGACCTTGACCCAGGTTGGCGTTGAATTCCTCCGGGAACACATGCCTTCCGGCGCCAGAATCCACTATATCGTAACTTCCGGAGGCCTGCGGGCCAATATTGTACCCGACTATGCCGCCGGGGATTTCCAGGTCCGGTCCCCCCGGATGAAGGAACTTGTCCCCCTCCTGAAACGGGTTATCGACGTTGCCCGGGGCGCCGCCCTGATGACCGGTACCACCGTGGATTACCAGGTCCAGCACGGCTGTTACGATGTCCTTCCCAATAAAATCATGTCGGACCTGTTATACGAAAACCTCAAGGCCCTCCCTCCTCCCGCATACACCCCGGAAGAACTGGACTTTTGCCGCAAACTCAGTAATACCATGACAATCGATCAAAAGCGGAACACCCTGCTCATGCTGGGGGTTGACGCCGTTTCCACAGAAAACCTGCTCTCCCAGACCGTCCATGAGGGGGTAGGGTACTGGGGACAGGGGTGGACCATCCCCGCGTCCACCGATGTGGGGGACGTTTCCCATATCACCCCCACCGCCCAGGCATACACCGCCACCTATCCCATCGGCATCGGCTCCCACACCTGGCAGGCCACCGCCGCGTCAGGCTCCACCGTCGGGATGAAGGGCATGGTGTACGCTTCCAAAATTTTCGGCTGCGCCTGTTATGACCTGATGACCCAAAAGGAAACCCTGGCAAAAGCCCGGGCGGAATGGGAAGCCGCCATAGACGGCGAAACCTACGTGGCCGCGGAAGATCTCCTGAAAAAACTGGCTGAGGATGGAGGATCTGAAACGCCGTCAACAAGTTAAGGTTTCGGATACAGGGCAGCCGCATGAGGTATAATGCGGCTGCCCCGGTTTAGGTGTCCTAAGATATCCCCGTAAAATTGAAAAAAACGATTTCTTTCACACGGCGAATTTTTTTTAGCAGGCGAATTTTTTTCACAGGCGAATTTTTTTCACAGGCGAATTTTTTTCACAGGCGAATTTTTTTCACAGGCGAATTTTTTTCACAGGCGAATTTTTTTCCTGTCAATAACGAGCGATTCGTTCACCCTCTAAAACGTTAAAATTTACAAACAAGAATTTCCCTTTTTTGTCAGAACGAACAAAAATGACTTTTAAAGCCCAAAAATGGCGGAT
>JAITBE010000285.1 GCA_031283755.1 Spirochaetaceae bacterium | reverse complement strand
ATGGTTCTCTCTATAGGGAGGATGACATTTTCCAGTACCGTGTACCAGGGGAGAAGGCGGCTTTCCTGAAATACAAAAGAAGCCTTCCCCTCGGTCTTAACGCAGCCCTCCTGGGGACGGAGAAGGGCCGGTTCAAAAGATTCAAGGCTCCCGTCCTCATAAAACCTCAAGCCTATCCGGGCGGGAAAATCTCCCGCCGGGGTTTTGGCAGTGATAATTTCCCCAGGCCAAAAAATAAGACTCCTTATGGATCCGCCGGGATAAAACCGGATGC
Organism: Spirochaetaceae bacterium; assembly: GCA_031283755.1. GTDB lineage: Bacteria > Spirochaetota > Spirochaetia > Treponematales > Breznakiellaceae > JAIRMO01. The sequence continues at coordinate 3,174 of JAITBE010000285.1, read as the reverse complement.
CGTTGAGCTTTACCGTTATAGTCCCCACGGCAAGGGTAAAAATATGCCGGGGCGCGAGTTTTCCCTCATCTTCTTCGGACCAGCCAAACCCAATCTGACCGTTCAGGGGAAACACACTGTTCAGAGAACCATCCTCGTGGAACGTAAGCAACTCCGCTTCAATTATGCCAACAGGGGTTTTTACCAAGGTCTGTTTCTCAAGACAAATGCTTGCAACCCTGCCGTTTTTGTGAAACCCGATGGATTTTAATTCCTTGGTTCTCATATCCGGGCGGGAGTACCGGGGTATAAAAATCCCAAATGGAGTTTCGATACGGTTTTCCTTATCCACCCGGCATTCATGCAATCCGCCATCGGGCCAGGTGGTAAAACTTGTTATTCCCTTTATTTTCCGTGGAACATTTCGCAATACCCCGGCGGTCATAGCGTTTCTCCCAACTTGAACAGTTCATCCGGCGCGGCACGGTTTTCTTTGGCGCTTATCTCATCGGGCTTGATGCAATATACCGCCACAGGATTCCCGTCTATTGAAGAACAGTATCTTTCTATAAATTCCGCGTTAATCATCTTTACCTGTTCCCGGTAAAATCCTGGCATGAACTTTTCAACCAGATACCGCATGACCTCCGCCGCCTCCGCCGGAAGAGTCACCTTCCGAGCTTTGCCGAACAGCATAACGCTAAAGTAAGATGTGTCCGCGTGCCAGGGAACCTTATCCTTTACGACCCCATATTCCTCATAGGTGGTAAAACAAACCTATGGTTCTTTCTGCAAAACGGATTCCCTTTTCCCCGATCCCATGCCGTGAAAATACGCCTTTCCGTCCCACCAGACATAGTTCACCGGCACCGCGTATGGATATTCCCCCGCATTAAGACCGATGATCCCCACCCGGGACCGGGCAAGAAAGTTTTCTATTTTTTCCTTGTCCGTGCAGATTCGCTGTTTGTAGTGCAACTGTTCCATTGCTTAGCCTCCTGTGTAACGTTTTTCCAGTTGGGTAAGAAACTCATTCATCCATTGATTGTCCTGCGCGATATAGTCAGGATGGGAAAGCAGTTCTGCCCCACTTTGAACATATTTGTTTCCAGCTTGTTTGGCTTGCTTATCTATCAGTTCATCACCGCAATGATGTATCAGCGCCCGGATAATTTCCTGGGTGTTTTCAAGATGGAACTGGAAAGCAAAAACCCGCTCCTCGTACATAAAGGCCTGGTTTTTACAGGCATCGCTTTCGGCCACATGAACCGATCCCGGTGGGATAGTAAAGGTATCCTCATGCCATTGAAAAACCGGGAATTTTCCCGGCAGAAATGAAAAGAGGGAGAGGGAACGGGCCTCCGGAGTAAGAGTTACCGGCAGCCAGCCAATTTCCTTATGGCGGTTTCTGGTAACCTTACCCCCCAGGACGCAGGAGAGAAGCTGCGCCCCCAGGCAAAGGCCGATGATTGGCTTCCCCCTATCCACCGCGTGTTTGATGAACACTTTTTCTTCCGCGAGCCAGGGATACCCCGTCTCCTCATAGACATTCATGGGCCCTCCCATGATCACGAGCCAGTCAAAATCCCGGGTCAGGGGGAAAGGCACTCCGCCCTTGGGGTAGTTGTAGAGAAGAGTATTAGTTACCCCCCAACCGTGATTTTTTGCCCAGGTCAAGATAAAACCCGGATCTTCAAAGGGAACATGTTGTAAATAGTGAATTCTCATTTTTCCTCCGGCACACTTTTGACGCAGCCCGGCTACCATACATTGAGCACCCATTCCTTGTTCTTTTTGTACTCCATGTCGGTAAAGATCACATTGGCTATTGATTCCGCGAGAAAAGCCGCCCCGGTGTATCCCATCACCGGATGACGATACATACCGGCCCTGTCATATACCGGGAAGCCTACCCGTACCATGGGAACCCCATAATCAATGCTGATAAAACGGCCCTTGGAATACCCCAGGATCAAGTCCAGTTCCAGGCCCCGGTTTTTCAGCCGGTCCTCCAGATCCCAGAGATCCGCGTTGGTGACAATCTCCATGTCGAACCATGCGTGGTCCCGCAGAGCCTGGACCCGGGGATCCTTGATATATCCGGTATTATCATCCCCCAGCAATAAAAGCACCGGCTTCATCTCCAAATCCATACAAAACTCCGCCAGGCCAATTACCAGATCGGGGTCGCCGTAGATAGCCACCCGCTTGTCCGCCAGAAACATGTGGGTTAAATCGGTTATGGCATCCAAAGCAATACCCCGTTCCCGAACCAGGGATTGGGGGATGGGTTTTCCGGTCATGTCACTTAAATGTTTAACCAGCGTATCGGTATTGCGGATGCCGATAGGCGAGGGGCCGATAACCGCGGGGACGGCAAATTCCTGCTCCAGAAATTCCGCCGCCTTACCCCCCTCGTAGCGGTTCAAGGCGATAGTCCCCTTTGCGTTGGCGGTGTCCCGGAGATCCTCCACCGTGGTATCCCCATGGGAAACATAATTTCCCGAGGGCATCAGTGGGGAATCAAAGCGCTCGATCTCAAAAAGCACGTTGGCTTCGATATCCATTTCCTTAAACAGATGTTTAAGGGCGCTTACATCTCCGGGATTGACCCAGCCGGTGATAAGATTTATTTTTTCGCGGGGCTCCCCTTTCCTGGCAAAATAGCTCACGAAGTCCCGGACCGCCACATCATAGCCGCTTATCATACTGCCCACGAAACTGGGAGTATGAATGGGGATAAAATGTACTTCCCGGTCCGGGTATTTCTCCTTCAAGAGCCCTTCGTTCAGTTTCCGCACCACCCCGTCAATATCGTCCTGTTTTAGCCAGAGAATAGATTCAGGAATATCAGAGAATAGACGTGATTTTAGGGAATTTGGCGGGATTTACCGGGAGATCTGATTGTAAAGGGTTTTTATATTGTGTAATGCGAAATCGATTGCGTATTTCATGCGGTAAGAGCCTCCACCATAGCCCCAGAAAGGCGGAGTGTGATTATGAAATGATTGAAGAATATGAAGATGAAATACTGAATAAATGGAATGTATACAAGAAAAATCATCAGAATTATTTGGTTGATGATGATGATGAAATATTATGATTTGTTTAACTTTAAGTAATACAGATTTAATGTTCAAAGTCTTTAAATTCTAATTCCGTATTAATAACAAAAGGGAGAGTTTGACGCTTTCC